>JBCCYM010000103.1:0-1764 GCA_039190005.1 Pseudomonadota bacterium | reverse complement strand
TTTGGTAGGAGCCACAGCCCCCCTTTGGCCGCCTTTAGTCAACCTCTTTCGGGGTAAATGAACTAGAAGGATTCTAGTAAAAACCAGTTCTTACATACAAAATACATAAACAAAACCAAAATAATGAAAGAAAAGAAACATAAATTTAATGCCATTAGATTGGGGTTAGCGGAGAATAAACCACCTGTTAAATTTAATAGTAAAATAATAAAAAATATTATATCTTTTTTATAAAATTCTCTCATTTATCAGTAGTATCATTGTCATTACCTGGCATAAATTTCTATTTTTTTACTGACATTATTCTGCTTCAGACTTCACCTTAAAAAATAAAGTATCACAACAAAGTAACGTGGCCGCCACCAAACTCAACAAAATAAACACAACAGCAAGCGGTAAAGCAGAATGGCTGATAACAGTACCCATAATGAAACTGATAATCCCGGCGAACATAAATCGGGAAGTGCTAATCAATGATGACGCCAATCCCGTGTAATTCAATACACGACTTAACGCCACTGTCATCAGTATGGGAAATAACATGCCATAACTATAGGTAATAAAACAACAAGGTATAACAACCGCCCATAATGAATGCGGCCATAAATGGATAGCGATAAACATGGCAACAGCTGGCACTACGGCAAATAATACACCAAGAATGACAGTGCGTTGATCGCCTAAATATTTTTTAAAATACTTGATTGACATGTTTCCCAATATAATAGCAAAAGCGCTGATCGCAAAAAGATAACCAAATAAATGCGCTTGCAGATGATACACGCGGATATAGATGAAAGAAGACGAGGAAATAAAAGCAAACATTGTGCCGAAACTGGCGGAGATCGCCAAAGTGATCAATAGAAAAGGACGGTGACTGAATTGTTCAAAATACGCCGCCATTATTTTATTCACTGGCAATGATTTTCTCGCTTCTACTGGATAACTTTCACGAATAAAACAACTAGCGAATAATAATACGATGCCGTAGGCTGCCAATATATAGAAATTTGATTGCCAACCAAAATATACCAACATATTACTGCCAATAATCGGCGCGATCATGGGCGCGATCATGGCCACCGCCATCATACGGCCAATAACAATCGGCATGTAACCACTGTCAAGAAAAAAATCTCTGACCATTGCCAAAGCCATCACAATACCAGCGCAAGCGCCGATACCCTGAATCACCCTAGCGATAATCAACAATACAATTGTATGACTTAAAGCGCATAAAAAAGACGCGATAATAAAAATAACCAGTCCAATGAGCACCACCGATTTTCGACCAATACGATCGGAAAGTGGTCCCCAGAATAGCTGTGTTAACGCGAAACTGATAAAAAACAGTGATAATGTCAACTGCACAATCGACGCTGAAGTATGAAAATTTTGCTGAATAATTGGCATAGATGCCAGGTAAATATCCGTTGAAAACGGCGCGAAAGCTGTCAGAGCAGCTAAATAAATAATAAGAAAAATATTTTTGTTCATGGTAAAATCTGTTTGTGATCGTTAACCCTTCGACAAGCTCAGGGACCGCCCTTCGACCCTTCGACAGGCTCAGGGCAAGCAGGCTCAGGGACCAGTGCGGTCTTTAGGTTTATAAAAACTCATCATATTGTCAAGTACATCATCACAGATGTAGAGGCAAAGTAGTAATTTCCGGTATGAGCAAGATAGAAATTTCCGCTTTTTGTTATGATTTCACAGGAAACATAACACCAAAAAGGGGGAGAGATGTCAGGGGAGTTAGTCACG
>JBCCYM010000102.1:0-1888 GCA_039190005.1 Pseudomonadota bacterium | reverse complement strand
GTTTGGAATTGTGGTAATCTTGACGTATTAGATGAAATTATTGCGCCTGAGTATATTAATCATAGCCCTGGCATAAAAAATCCAATACCTGGACCTGAGGGGTTAAAACCAATTGTTTCAGCGATTCGTAGTGCTTTTCCAGATTTAAAATATACTATAGAAAATATTGTTATATCTGTTGACCAAGTTGCTGTACATACAACAATGCGTGGAACACATCAAGGTGATTTTTTTGGTTTAGCGCCGACTAATAAAAGCATTAAAGTAGGGCAGATGCAAATTGAACGTATTGCTGGTAATAAAATTGTTGAACATTGGCGTATTACTGATGATTTGACATTAATGCGACAGCTTGGGCAGATAAGAGAATAGTAAACTAAACTAAATCATGGAGAAACTGTTAAATGCGACAAAATCAAATAGAGACAATACAGTCACCAGCAGCTTGGCATAGTCAGCAGCTTTATGATGCCACTGACAGATGGCAGTATTATGTAACACAATCGGATATTGAAGAAATAGATAATGCCTTGGCGCATTTAAAGTCATGCCATCCCGATAGTTATAGAATCCATAAACATGATTTTCCCTTATCAAGGCTTGCCACTAAGTTGGAAAATATTGCTGAAGAAGTTGAAAATGGTTTAGGGATTTTTTTATTAAGAGGCGTGCCATTATCTAGATACAATCAAGATGATTTAAAATTAGTTTATGCCGGATTAATAGCTTATATTGGCGTGCCAGTGCCGCAGAGTAAAGCCGGTGAATTAATTGGTGATGTTGGTGATACCGGTAAAAAATTAACGGATAAAACCGCTCGTGGCACCACAAGTCGCGATCCATTACCATTTCATACTGATCGTAGCGATGTTGTCACATTATTTTGTTTGCAACAATCGGCGACAGGTGGAGCAAGTCGAGTGGTAAGCGCGATTGCCATTCATAATGAAATTGCGAAATCGAGACCGGATTTATTACAACTGCTTTATCAACCTTATTACTACGCTAGGGTACATTGGGAGACGGATAAAAAAGATGATTATTATCCTTTACCAATTTTTTCTAATTATCATGGCTGTTTCGCAATTCGTTATTTACGTTATTTTATTAATCTGTCACAAGAAATAGATAGTGTGCCTAAAATGAGTCATGAACAAATAGAAGCACTGAATTTAGTTGAGCGTCTGGCTAATGATCCTAATCTGTGCGCGGATATGGATTTTGAACCAGGTGATATTCAGATATTAAATAATTTTGTTTCTCTACATTCACGCGCCGGATATGAAAATAGTGAGAAGAAGCGCAGGCATTTATTAAGAATGTGGCTATCGGCACATAATAACCGACCACTATCGCCTGATTTCAAACCATTATTTGGAGAAACGAAACAAGGTGTTATTCGCGGTGGTGTGCCGGTTAGCATTAAAAAAATAGAAAAATAAATAATCTATACCCAATGTCTTTTCTTGAAGGACATTGGGTATAGATTTCTACCCGGCGGAGCAATCAAATACTTCATTGAGAATAGCGCTTGATAATATGGTAAATAATACCCGTTTGGTAAATAGATTCGTTCCGTCAGATTAAATCTAAACTTTTACAAATAATGCTTAACCGAGTGTGTCCAAACCCAATTGAATGTGGTGTGTTTCTAATATCTTGATGCTGTTCGTCAGGACCTCTGTGGTAAAGTGGAAATAAAGTCTCACGAAATCGTCGCGCGTTAATTTCACTATTTTTTTTATAGACACAAAAAGGGGCCGCTCGCGCGGAGATGACAAAAAAAATTTTTTGACTTTCCACATAGTTCGCCATACTATAACAAACTTATATTTTATAGCTTAAATGAGTATATATGAAATCAGCAAAAAATAATATAAATACCAAT
>JBCCYM010000101.1:0-2107 GCA_039190005.1 Pseudomonadota bacterium | reverse complement strand
GAGATAACGGCGAATGATTTGTGCTTGATGAAAGTGACACAGTTGAATAGGTAATCCTGGATAACGTGTGTTAAAAAGCCTTATCATACCGGGTTTTCCATCGAGCGTAACACTTTTGAAACGATACCCCATTTGTTCTAACTGTACTAGCCCCTGACTTACGTCTTAAATCGTCTCTGATCGAATAAACTGCCAATACAGATTCTTACTTGCTGCACGAAAAACAAGCACGCCATCATAGCGTGAGAAAAACGTTGCATCCACAATAAGGTTGACGGGGACATCCGGTGGCTTAGGAAAGCATGGCGTGATCTCAAAGCAATCAAATTGCCGTTGTAATGTGCTGATCGAGAGCTGCGTTAAATGACTCAATTGAGCTAACGTGTGTTTACCAAGCACATAGGCGTCATAACGTCTCTCAAGGTGTTTTTGACAAGCGTAATGCCTGACAAATTGATGCGCACAGCTTACACATTTGTAGCGTTGCTTCTCTTGTTTATGCCCATATTTTTGGATACGTTTTGAGCCACATTTGGGACAACTTTTTTATTCATTTTTTTAACCTTCTTTTTTCCTTGTTATTTCATCATCTTATCTCTCAAATTACCATCCTTTTTTGACCATTATCCCGAAATTTCAGTTTTACTTCAAAGTTTAGTGTTTGCTTGACAACAATAAGTTTCCTTTAATAAACAAGCCATTATCAATGCTAAAATAAAGAACATCGGCATTGATAACATGACATGTATATAAGCCTTTGGTGTATAGTGTGGTACTCCACTAACAACAATATGAGTAGTGTGGCTCAATAATTTTCCTATTGACATAACGATGTAACCACCGCCTAAAATGGCTACCATTGAAACAATGCTAATTGCTGAACCAGTAATAATAGGTGGGTTATGCTCACTGGCTGTAGGATAGCCGATAACTTGGCTGCTAGTAATAAATCCAATTGCCAAGAAAACCCATAGATAAGTAACAAATGATAAATTCAATAAGATAAAAGGTATAATTAAGATAATAGCAATAATGCTACTTACAATCATTGGTAAACGTCGCCTTTTTAATTTATCTGATAAATAGCCAAAAAAAGGGGAGCCAATAATTGTACCCAAATAAATCATGCCAGAGACAAATGCTGCCTGTTTATCAGTGAGATGATGAATTTGTTGCAAATAACTGCTTCCTAAAAAAGCACCTAGAACAAACACTGGCAAGTTCATAAAACAGGTATAACAGGCAGCAAACCAGTTATTTCGATTGCTAAGCAATTGCCATATAGCTCCCCATAAACCTATTAATTCTAAATCCTGCTTTTCTTGCGACTTAAGAAATTCGTCTAATCTCGGACGGTCTTTCACTAATAAAAAAATAATAATAAATAAAAAAATACCTAATGCACCGTCAATAATAATAGCTTGTCGCCAACCATAAGCATGAATTAATGATGATAAAGGAACTTGTGCTGTCATGCCACCTAACATACCCATAGTAACAATCACACCAATTACTGCACCTAGTTTATGAGATGGAAACCAACGAGATGCTAATTTAGCACCACTCAGAAAACAAAAACTACCACTAACCCCAACTAGGAAACGAAAAATTTTTAACATGAAGAAAGTTTTTGATAACGCAAAACCAAAAGTGCCTGTTATACACAATATCATTGATATTAAAACAATTTTCCTAGTTGAAAATCGATCTAATAAATTCCCAGCAGGAAAGAGCAATAAACCATTTGTGGTAGAATAAATAAAAAACAGCTCACCAATTTGGGCAACATCAACATTAAAAGTTGACTCAAGCGAATTAGACAGTGAATTCAGCATATTAATTTGTAGAAACTCATAGAAAAATAGCAAGCCACCAGATAAAGAGACTATCCAAGGTAACCAATTTTTAGTAAAACTAGTATGTCGTTCTAAATATCTTGTTAAGATTGCCATTTCATTGCCTACAAATAAATATTACTAGGGCCAAATCTTTAGAATAACTTATAAAAAGTCATTAAATAAAGTATATTGTATGGTATAAGCTCAAGTATGACTAACAGCAGTTATTTTTCATAATTAAGTTCAATAAGACGCTGCTTTAACCATTC
>JBCCYM010000100.1:0-2865 GCA_039190005.1 Pseudomonadota bacterium | reverse complement strand
CGCTGGCTTGGTATACCGATTTTTTTATTCTTAATTTATTTAATGTTTGAGCTGTCAATGAATATAGGCACTTTATTACAGCCTTTATTTGATATCAGTTCAACAACTCTTTTTATTAATGGTTTTTCTTATCTTGGTCATATTTGGGGTGTGCCGCCGTGGATAACGGCTATCTTTGCCGAGGGGATAGGTTTAGGTGTTAATACCGTCGTTAATTTTATTCCACAAATCGGCTTAATGTTTTTATTTTTATCGCTATTGGAAGATTCAGGTTATATGGCAAGAGCCGCGTTTGTGATGGATCGTTTTATGCAATTTGCCGGTTTGCCGGGAAAATCGTTTGTGCCGTTAATTGTCGGTTTTGGTTGTAATGTGCCAGGGATTATGGCAACACGTACCTTAGACTCAAGACGTGATCGTATTCTGACTTGCATGATGTCTCCTTTTATGTCATGTGGCGCACGGATGGCTATCTTTGTGGTATTTGTCGGCGCTTTTTTTCCTAGGCATGGTGGGTTTATTTTATTTTTATTATACATCATCGGTATTGCCGTTGCTATTTTGACAGGGGTACTACTAAAGAAAAGTATTCTCAGAAGTGAGTCATCGCCATTTGTATTAGAATTGCCGATTTATCATGTGCCTACTATGCGTTCTACCTTATATTTAACTTGGAATCGCTTAAAACGATTTATTTTCCGAGCAGGTAAAGTGATCATACCCGTCTGTGTGTTGATAGGGAGCTTAAATAGCATTGAAATTCACCATCAGACTGTAAAACATGCTAATCAAACCTCTCAGCATTCTCTGTTGTCTTATGTTGGGCGTGGCATCACGCCTGTTTTAGCGCCAATGGGCGTTAAACAAGACAACTGGCCAGCGACTGTTGGTTTAATTACCGGCACATTGGCAAAAGAAGTCGTTATTGGCACATTGAATACCTTATATACTCAAAATAACAATAGTCTTGAAAACGCTTATAAAGATTTTCATTTATGGCAGGGGTTGAAGTCTTCTGTGACGCAAACTGTATCAGGGTTTTCTCAAGTATTTTCGGGTACCATGCTCAATCCATTCACGGCAAATGAAGCGGACCATGACATGTCAAAGACCGCGATTGGTAATATGGTAGCGGCTTTTTCAACGCCAGTGGCTGCTTTTGCTTATCTATTATTTGTATTGCTATATATTCCATGTGTCTCGACAATCGGTGTCTTAACGCGTGAAGTGGGTAAGGCTTGGGCGTGGGGTTCTACCATCTGGAGCTTTTATATTGCTTACAGTCTAGCCGTAATCTTTTATCAGGTGTGTACGTTCGCGTTGCATCCGCTACGTTCAATTTTATGGATCGCGGGCTTATTACTCATACAGGCTATTGTTTTTATTGTGCTACGCTCATGGGCAAACGTGGTGGAGGATTAGTAATGGCTGACGTGATTTATGTAAAACCCGCGGTAGAAGTCATTAATGAAAAAAGTGTGCTGTCACTGAGTGACTTAAAACAGTGGCTGAAAAGAAAACAACAAACAACTATGCAGGAACTGCGCTGGCGATATGATGAAGAACCATCAGTGATTCATGCGATGCTACAACATTTTATTCGCCGTGGTCAACTTGAAGAAACAACAGTGACACCGAAATGTGGCAGTAAATGCCAACAATGTAATCCGCTAGAAGTTTTAAAGTTTAAATGGAAAATTTGATTGGAATAATAAAAAGTTGGTAACTATGATAGTAAGCACTATGATGTCATAATATTTGTATCCTTCCTTTAGTGCTGGAAAGCAATAAACCCACAGTCACTTCAGCGGCACAAGGCGTTAATTCCACCTTAATTATGTCTGCCGGCGCTATTTTTCAGCTATTATTTGGCAAACTCATGGATATGAATTGGGAACATCAATTTTTGCAACCTGGATTAAGACTTTATCCTGAACACGCTTATTTAATCGCCTTATTCATATTACCGATTACCTTTTTTGCCGCTTTTATTTTATCTTTACTTATGAAAGAAACAAATTGCCGAAATATTACTAAACCTGATTAATTTTCTGGTTGAAATTTTAGGCGATCGCCGGTAAAGTTAACAAGTTACCTATGACAATAAGGGGCTATAGCTCAGTTGGGAGAGCGCTTGCATGGCATCAAGAGATCAGCGGTTCGACCCCGCTTAGCTCCACCAGGTTAAGTATTTGGGTCTTTCCCAAATAAGGGAGCACAATCCGGGTCTTTCCCAAATGAAGGGGCACAATCCTCATGAACATAAGACTCTACACGTAATCTGTAATTGTCAGGTATTTCCAGGTAAAAACCAGATCATCATATTACATCAGTCAAGAAAAGCTGGCAGCATTTGTTAAATCAAGCAGAGATTTATAATTTCACTTAGTGCCGTATTTTTAATCAATAAAATTAATAAGTTATATTTTTAATTCAGTGGTTCTGGTGTAAAAATCCTGTATTTATGTTAACATTGAGATTAGGGCTATACATTGTACATTTTGACATAAAATATTATTTGAGATGAAAAAATTTATTTTGACTGATTTGCAGAAATCTTACTATTTAGGAGAATTACCAACAGCGTATTTGAGTGGCATTACACCTGATTTTTTGGTTGAGACTGAGATCAAGTGCTTAAATATTGAAAGGCTTGAATCTATAATTGATCGAGTTATTGCTAGTCAAGAAATGTTACGTGCTGTAGTGATGGATGAAAATCATGGTTTAGTTATGAGTCAGGTTCCTAGATTTAAAGTAGATGTTGTTAATAGTGGAAAAAATAATATAGATCACTTTTTTTTCAAAGAGAAAGCGCGAAATTTTAATTTAAAAAATTTTCCATTATTTTCGTTGTTAACTTTT
>JBCCYM010000099.1:0-3283 GCA_039190005.1 Pseudomonadota bacterium | reverse complement strand
ATTTTATGTTATTATAAAAGATATAAGCGCATATAATATTGTTTGAGGTAAAATAACGTGATAGGGCAATTTATTCGTGAGCAACGTGAAAAAAAACAGATTAAGCAAGAAGAACTGGCAGATATTTTAGGCATCAAACGCCAAACTTTAGCCCGAATGGAGCGGGGCACTTCTGATATTTCTTATACACAACTCCAACTGATTGCTAAATGTTTGGATACTCATGTGGCAGATCTGGTCAGTGAGACATCTGCTCAAGCTGAAAAAGTAGAACTTCCTAAAAGCAATAAAACCGCTGGCATGAAGCGACAGAAAGCATCGCCAACCATGCGGATCAGTGTCCCGCAGAAAAAAATGGATAAATTCAAAGAGGTGTTTTTATACATTTTGGAGAAAGTAGGAGGACGTCCTAATGTGGGTGAAACAGTGTTATTTAAGCTCCTGTATTTTATTGATTTTGATTATTATGAACTATATGAAGAGCAGCTGATAGGAGCGACCTATAAAAAAAATCACTTTGGTCCAACGCCCATTGAGTTCAAGGCGATTGTAAAAGCCATGGAAAAAGCAGGGAGCATAGAGAAAATAAAAAGCAGTCATTTTCAATATCCGCAGACGAAATATTTACCGCTTGTTCATGCCGAACCTAAGCACTTAACGGCAATTGAATTGCAACATATTGATCGTGTATTAGATAGATTAGCAGGTAAAACAGCGAAGGAATTAAGTGATTATTCGCATAAAGATGTGCCTTGGATAACAGCAGACAACATTATTGATTATGAAGCTGTTTTCTACAGGACTGAAGAAACATCAGTTAGACGCTATGGCTAGTATTAACTATAAAGAAATCCCAGAATTTACCAAGGCATTTAAAAAATTAAAAAAACGTTTTTCAAGCCTATCTGATGATTTAGAAGTAGCAAAACTTGCGGCGATTGCGCTATATCATGTGCATCATATTGACAATAATGCAGTCGTTGAGATTCCAACACTCAAGCACTCGGATTTAAAAGTTTTAAAACTGAAAAAATTTGCTTGTAAAAGCTTAAAAGGGAAGGGTGTGCAAAGTGGGATTCGTATTATCTATGCCTTTAATGATAAAAAGAATGACCTATTATTTCTTGATATTTATTACAAAGGTGATCGAGAAAGTGAGAATAGGCGTTACCTGAAATCATTGCTTAAAACAATTTAAACCCAAAAATCACAGTGTTCCCTGAGCCTGTCGGAGGGCGGTCCCTGAGCTTGTCGAAGGGGGCGAAGGGAATGAAAGAGATTTTACTTCCTCAACTGATGTTGATGAATTTCAAATTGTTTCTCTTGATAAGCTTGTAGATGCGTTTCTGCCCGTTGGTTATCAGCTGGCGTATTGGGAATAATTTCAAGAACACGATTAAAACCACTGACAGTTGCCATGGATTCATGGCTTAGATTTAAAAGAATATCACCATTTGTTATCGATGTGTCCCCGCGTCCAATTTCAATCGGTGGTGGATTGTCTTGATAAGCGCCTTGTAAGGCATGGGGTATAAAACTGTTTTGTTTGAATGTCCATAATTGTTCATCTAATTGTCTGGCTTGACTATCATCAACAGTCCGCACATACACGCGACAATTGTTCTGGTACGCTTTTTCAATCAATCGGCAACAAAATGAATGATTTTCTTGATCAGCAATAAAATAAAAATCTACACGCATATGACTATTTATAGTTTAACAAAAAATTCGCCAGCATCGGTATCGGACGACCACTGGCTTGATTGGTATCATAACATACCGCGGTATTGGCGACATCCAAATGCGCCCAAGAGCAATTATCAACAAAATGAGATAGAAAACAAGCCGCCACGGTTGATTTAGCGACAACACTGCTGATATTAGGCGCATTTTTAAGATCAGCCACATCGCTTTCAAGCAATTGCCGACCTTCATCGGTTAAAGGTAATTGCCAGGCTGGATCACCAATTGCCGTGCCGGCTTGTAAAAGTTTTTCAGTAAGCGCTGTATCATTACTGAATAAACAGTTATTTTCATAGCCGAGGGCGTGAATAGTCGCGCCGGTCAGTGTCGCGATATCTATCATAATTTCAGGATTAAATTTTTGACAATACGCCATCGCGTCACATAACACCAAGCGACCTTCAGCATCGGTGTTGATAATTTCGATTGTTTTGCCCGACAAGCTAGTCACCACATCACTTGGACGGCTGGCTTGACCATTAACCATGTTTTCAGCACTGGCGATACAACCGACAACATTTATCTTAAGCTTGAGTTCAACAACCATTTTCATAAGTGCCAGCACTGTCGCGGCGCCACACATATCGTATTTCATCAACGCCATACCGGTCGCGGCTTTTAAATTTAAGCCACCGGTATCAAAAGTAATACCTTTGCCTACAAGCACAATCGGTTTTTGTCGCTTATCAGCGCCTTGATAATTCATGATAATACATTTTGCTTGTTCATCGCTTCCTTTGCTCACAGATAAAAGTGAGTGCATGCCCAGTTGATTCATGCTGGCTTCATCAAGCACTTCTGTGCTTAGCTGATTAGATGCTGTCGCTAAATCATTTGCTTGTCGCGCTAGAAAAGTTGGGGTGCAACTATTCGGTGGTGTATTGGCGATATCTTTGGCATGGTTAATGGCGTTAGCAATGGCGGCGGTTTCAGTAATAATTTTTTCTAAATCTTGATGGGTTTGATCATTATTTACAAAGCTAAGTGTTTCTAGTTTTTGCCATTCAGGCTTTTTACTTTTAAATTGATCAAAATGATAATAGGCTTGATTAAATGCCAATATTTCTTGCTGTATTTTTGTGTTGGTATTGCCGTTGCTAAGATGTATTTCATGTAACAGAGAATCGGCCTGATTGACGCGGTATTTTTTTAAGGTATTTGCCGCGGCTAGCGCGAGCTTATAATAATTTTTGCGCCGCGTTGTTTTATCATGGTCGTACGAGACCAGTAAAATACGTTTGATATGCGTATGATGGGTATGGAAAAGCAGCGTATTGGTGCTTTGCGTATCAAGATCACCTTGTGACAATACTCGGCTAATTTCGCCATTCAGTAATTTATCAATAAGTTTACCACTATCAGTCAATACTGAATTTTTATCGACAGCAACAATCAAACAGTCGCTGCTTAATTGCTTAATAGTGTTGTTATTTAATGTAAATTTCATGATGTTAAACCCATTTTGTTTGTTTAAATCGTATACACTATCAGACTGATATTCAAGATTTTATTGCTTTATTGAGGTGAAATATGGTATACT
>JBCCYM010000098.1:0-3290 GCA_039190005.1 Pseudomonadota bacterium | reverse complement strand
CATTCGAGGTCGCCTTGAGTGCAATGAGAACGTGGTCCACAGGACCGATCTCTTCACTACTGGCGACAGCCGCGACCGGATTGAGAGAGAAATCGCCATCGACGCTGTGAACGTCGAGACCTGATTGAAGAACCGCTTCGAGATCGCGACGCATCAGAAAAGAGACCGGCACGTTACTCCCCTTGGCGAGTCGGGCACCGTAGTAGGCGCCTACCGCACCGGCTCCGACAATAGCCACGCGTTCGATCTCTCTCATCTTCCTGCCTTACGTTTTTTGCTCCGGTTTCGAAATGGCAAGTTCTTGACGAATGCGTGTGTTCTCTTTGAGTGACCCATGCCCCGTTCCCGCGATCTTCTCACCGCTACCTCAGACTTGGTATCCAGTCAGCAAGTTCTCAAATTTGGTTCCCCCGTGACGCATGTCTACAATCCACTGGTCATATAGGTTTGACCAATAATAGTCTGCGTCACTCCAGTTAACTCCGGCAAGGTAATCGCGCTTACCAGCGATGTACTTTTTAACACCATCACAACTTCATTTGAGTACGCCGGTAAAATGATACTGAATAAACGCGGGATAATAATCTTTTGATAAAGCGCGACATTATTAAAACCAAGGGCGATACCCGCCTGGATTTCACCGCGCGGAATAGCGCGTATGGCACCGGTAAAAAGCGCTGTGGTATAAGCGGCTGTGTTTAAACCCAGCGCGAGAACCGCACAGAAAAAAGGCTGTTTAAACGCCTGCCAAAGAAAACTGTAACGGATTAAACTGATCTGCCCGGCACCGTAATAAATGATAAAGATCTGCACCAAGGTTGGCGTGCCGCGAAATATAAATAAATAGATATGAATAAGATAACTCAAGTAACGATTTACCTGTCTTTCCAAGCAAAATGTGAATAGAAAAGATAACATTAACCCCAAAGCAAGGGCACAGATTAACACCATCATTGTCAGCAGCACACCTTGTAGCATTTGTGGTAAAAAATGTAGGATGGTTAGCATTTGCTTATTCTCAATTTATGGTTGATCTGACGATTCACCATCATAATGACATGGGTGAGCATGAGATAAATCACGCCAGCAAGGGCGTAAAATGTAAACGGTTTTTCAGTAGCACTGCCAGCGATGTAGGCCGCGCGTGCCAAATCATGCAAACCAATTAATGACACAATACTGGTATCTTTCAGCAATACCAAACACAGATTACCGAAACTGGGCAAAGCGTAACGCCACATTGCCGGAAACAACACATGCATAAAACGTTGCCAAGCAGAAAATCCAAATGCGTGGGCCGCGGTGATATTTCCTTTAGGAATAGCAAGATAGGCGCCACGCAAGGTTTCAGAAAAGTAAGCCGCGAAAATAAGACTCAAGGCCAAAGTGCCGGAAACAAAATAATCAAGATTAACATAGTGTCCGACAAGTTTTACCAGCACCACTTCGCCGCCAAAATAGACAGCAAACAAAACCAGCAATTCGGGCACACTACGAATCATTGCCGTAAATCCACTACAAATAACAACAATGATTTTACGCGTACTGAGTTTGCCGGCGGCCAGTATCATCGCTAATACGCTGCCGGCAATCAGCGCGACAACGGTTAACTTAACCGTCACCCAAGTGCCTAATAAAATTTGTGCGCTATAGGCCGTCCACATTATTGCTTCATATACTTATTAATAATTGCCGAGAGTTTTCCATTTTGTTTTAACGCGGCAATCGCTTTATTTAATTTATTCAACAACACGGTATTGCCTTTTTTGACCGCGATGCCATAACCGGCACCAAAATATTGTTTATCGTGAATCGGATTACCAACGACCTGATAATGTTGTTTATGATTATTTTCTTCCAACCAATGCTGTACCGTAGGTTGATCACTCATCACCGCGTCAAGCCGACCATTTTTTAAATCGATAAAAGCTTGTTGCACACTGGCATAGGTTTTTATATCAATACTACTGCCATACGTGTGTTGTAAGTAAAATTGAAAAGTATTGCCTTTTTGCGTGCCAATTGTTTTGCCTTTCAAACCACTTTGGCTCAAGGATAGTTTTGCGCCTTTAGCGGCCACAACTTCCGCGGGCGCGGTATAATAAGCTTGTGTAAAACTCACCTGCTTGGCTCTTGCCGGTGTGATATTCATGCCACCAAAAATAATATCGAATTTACCCAATTTTAAACTGGGAATGAGACTATCCCAAGGCGCGTTGACAAATTGACATGTTGTTTTCATTTGCTGACAAATGGCGTTGGCGATGTCTATATCCATCCCGACAATTTTTCCCTGCGCGTTGGTGCTTTCAAAAGGCGGATAAGTTGCTTCTGTGGCCCAAACCAATGGTTTCGCGTACGTGACCGTACCAACCCCTATTAAAATGACGGCTGTTATTATATTTTTTAAGGCTATTTTCAATTTCATTTGCGTGCTCTCCTAAGTTAATTTAAAGCGGAAATAAATTTATTAATTCTTTCATTTTTACCCTGGTTAAATACGGACGGCGAGCATTCATCGGCAATAATTTCGCCGGCCTCCATGAAGACAATTCTATCGGCAAT
Organism: Pseudomonadota bacterium; assembly: GCA_039190005.1. Classification (GTDB taxonomy): domain Bacteria; phylum Pseudomonadota; class Gammaproteobacteria; order UBA12402; family UBA12402; genus JBCCYM01. The sequence goes on along the minus strand of JBCCYM010000098.1, from coordinate 725 downwards.
TTGTCGCGCGAAAGCCATATCATGTGTGGCGATAATCATGGTTTTACTCTCAGCTGCCAGTTTTTTGATGATCCGCGCTAATCCTTGGGTGTTTTCCGGATCAAGCGAGGCGGTAGGTTCATCAAAAAGTATCACCTTGGGCCGCATGGCTAAGGCTCTGGCAATGGCGACACGCTGTTGTTGTCCACCCGATAAGGCCTGTGGGTAGACATTGTTTTTATCGGCTAACCCTACTTTTTCAAGCAAGCTAAGCGCGTGTTGTTGGACGTCAGCGGGTTTTTGTTTAAGCACAACTGTGGGCGCGAGCATGATATTTTGCAAAACCGTCTTATGCGGCCATAAATGAAATTGCTGAAAGACAATTGAAACATGCTGGCGTAAGGATAATGTGTCTTTGTGACGCAATTTATCGCCAAAATTAAAATGAAAGTCACAAATTTGTACACTGCCCGTATTCCCTTCTTCCAATAAATTGATATGACGCAGTAAGGTACTTTTCCCAGCACCACTGGGCCCCAGCAACGCGACAACTTGTCCTGTTTCAATCTCGAGATTAATATTTTTCAGTACGGTTTTGTTAGCAAAACTGCAACAAATATTGTTTAAGTGTATGATATTTTTAGTCATAGTATTTTTAATACGCTATTTCGTTAAGTAGAAAATTTCTGTTATAGTAAGGTGATTGTAACCCAATATGAATATTTATGCAATAATTTTGAATAAAT
>JBCCYM010000097.1:0-3308 GCA_039190005.1 Pseudomonadota bacterium | reverse complement strand
TCAACTTTTTTTTATTTTTCGGAAACTTCTAGCGAGAAGCGGCGAGCTTTTGTACTGACGGCTATAGCTTTGTATACACTATTATTTTCATCGCTATTTCAGCTACAAAATTTACCATATACACAATACAATAATTTACTACGGACAATCGCTTTAAAAAAACTTTTAATTTCTGTTCCTGCTCTGACACAGACTAACATAAGGTGACATAAACTGCCATAGGCTGACATACGCCGACACGATTCGCTCTAAGCGGTAGCATTTTAGCACTACCGCTTTGATAATATATTACTTTCATCATTGCTCATGTGTTATTTTATGCATTAGTGGAAAAGTCAATATAAAGCTTGTGTACTCACCCTCTTTTGTTTCACAAGTCAGATCACCGTTAAGGTTTTTCATCACAGTGCGACACGTATCCAGCCCTATCCCTAAGCCTTCACCTGATGGCTTGGTCGTAAAACCAAACTTGAAAATATGAGGTAAAATCGCTTCAGCTATCCCTGTACCCGTATCTTTGATAAGTAACTGAAGAACAGTTTAATTTTTTTAAATTTAGAAGGTATGATATTGAAAGCTGTTGAGAAACAGCAGACATTAGTATAAATCTGGATAAGATAAAAATTTCTTTGTTTATTTTGTGGAAACTTCTAGCAACAGATAGCAAGTATTAGTAATCATTGCCATAGGCTATTATTTTTACCACGATTAGAGTATTGATAGCACTATGATTAGCTCCATTATTACCTCTGCAAACGCAATAAAAACACAATTAAACAGCTAACTAACAGGAGTAAGCTAAACTTAAACTTACTCCTGTTTCGTTAAAAATTAACCTGCTGTTGCGGTATAAGCATTAAAATAATAAGGTGAAATGTATCTATATGCATTCCTATCATAGGTCTTGTTTGCCTCGGGAAGACTAAGAGTACCCACATAAGTAATTCCATCCGTTGACTTACCATTATACGTATATGGTTGATCACCACCATTACTACTTTCTATCATGCCTGAAACAGTAAATTTTTCATCAGACAAGTACCATGAACTAGAATCAACTGATCGGATAATATTCTGAGGGTCATAAGATACAAATTGAACACCATTATAATAAAAAGCTTGATCTGGATCACTTGAACCATTCAATCCTGTTACATAATATTTCATTGGTGTCAAATAACTCAAATTAGCCGCAACAATACTATGCTGTGTTACATAACTTTTAATGCGGTTAGTCACATTAATACAGCTTGTTGAATCATTGGGATTAGGTGATAAATCATCATAACATGCCAACGCACCATTATCTGGATTATCGGAATTCATAATTTTGTTAACATCATCATTGGCGTCGCCATACAATGTTTTTGAGGTCTGATAAATGCTACTCTGGGTATCCCAAACCACAGGATAACTATTAAGTAAGGCATAAAATTTTTGCTGATAATATTGATATTCCTGGAGTGTATCCGCCAAATAAGTACGATTGGCTGCTATTGTACTGGTCACCAATGTTGGTGGTGGTTTAAGTCCAATTTCTTCAATATTTGTCAATTGAGTAAACCCTAATCCCAGTGGTTTCAAATTTTTTGCAGGTGAATAACTAAATTGCTTCGAAAAACTATTGCTAGCATAAGAAAGTAAGCTTTGTGCCGCTTTGGTACAGTCTTGCATCTTCTGTAATGTACAAGATAATACCGGATACTCTCCATTGACAGGACTAAGTATTTGAGATAATTGTGATGGCTCACCACCTTCCTGGTAAGCTTGAATGTCTACTGAACCCTGAATGTTGTACTCCGTGGCAATTTTTTGAATTTGCTCTGAAGCACTGAAAATATCACCAAAAGAGGCTCCAGCTTCTTCCTCGAACTTTTGCTTTTCATAAGCACTGCTGAATTGTAAATTCAAACTCATCAGTAATTTGGCACCTTCCTGATAAGAGCTGATGTACTTATCACCACAAACTGTGCCAAAATAAGTGTAATTATTCTTATATTCAGCTTCACCATTACTGTTAAGCGGGTTAGCTATATTGGGCTGTACAGAAACTGTGCCATGACTGTATTCATAATAATTTAATGAAAACGAGTAATCCGTATTCTGGACATCACGCATATAATCCGCTTCAGCACTGGCACTAAACATAGCATATCCGCCACTTGCTGAAACATTTACATGCACATCATTCTCAAATTGAGAGAACGATTCGGCTGAACTGTAATGAAGTACTGTCTCACCACTGGTTGGTAACTGTGTTGTGGCATTGAAACAGGTTACAGGTGCAATCTGTTGGGAATCATCAGAATAACCGCCACCGGATGCAATAGGACCACTATAGACAAACTTTGTATTTGCTGCTTGGGCCGATTGACTTAATAGCAGAATTAAAGAGAAAAATAGAATTGGAGCGTAGTATTTCATAATTTTATCCTTTGTGTTATGTTGTAGGTAATTCTGGATATTAAGTTGTCTTATTGAGAAGTCAAGCAATTTTTTACCAAGAATTGATATGTCAACTTATAGGAAACCATTCCTATTGCACTCACTCGAAAGTCGTATAGAGGTCATTTAAGGTAAGATTGATAAACACAAAAAATTAAGGCTGGACTAGGCTCGAAACCGGTCTAATTTGGGTAAGTGTTGGCGCACCTCGCGATCACCTGCGACAGCGATCAACGTGCGGTAGAACCCGCGTCGGTGCCAATGGCGGTTGATGAGATACACTCATCAACCAGAACCTATGATACATCATATCCATGCGTTTGCTCGGCCATGAACCCAACAAGGCATGTGTGCCAACCTAATAAATAGCATCATCTGTCAATGAAACAAACTATTATCTGTTATTATTCAAGTGTTTTACTATTAAATCGTCAGCTTTTGCTTATATTAGATCTATCAAATAAATATAACTTTCAATTAGTCAGAATTGAAAAGATATATCAATTATTATTCAATTATCTTTATCTATTAACTTTACTATTGTTATAAAAATTTTAATGAATCATGTGTGTTATCAGCTTAAATTATTGAAAAATCATTACGTGTAACTATCGTTAAATAAACAGCTTATTGGTTGCATAAATCATTTAATAATCGCATCAAAAATAAATCAATGGAATAACTACTAAGTCAACTATCATCATAATATTGCTTATTAAGTCACTCATCATGAAAAATAAACGAAATAACTACAAATAGGTAAATATAGTCATTAGTCAAAAGTATAAAATATCATCTGCCATAAATATATAATAAAAAACAAGACTTACCAAAAATGATAGCCTTGTTAACGTCAAAGTAGC
>JBCCYM010000096.1:0-3418 GCA_039190005.1 Pseudomonadota bacterium | reverse complement strand
ATTTCATAATTTTTAGCAATGGTATGTTGTTTGATATCTTGTCTATACTTTTTCGTTAGTTTAATTTCGTTAAAAAAATAATAAAAATCAAGAAGACTTGGGTTTTTTGATTTAATTTTTGCGAACTCAAGGTACTTATCGTCAATCCTCTTATTTGCATCGCTCAAAATTTCCATTAATTGTTTTCTATTAAATTTCAAATAAAAGTTTACTTTATCGTTGGATGAATTTATACGACAGTATGTTCCGATCATATCTTTCAGACCTCCTCCAAGCTTCGAATTTTTTTCAACTTTGTTTTTTCCAGAATTACAGAAATTTTTTATTGTTTTAATGTGTTTATACATGATTGCTTCTAACTTACTATAGTTTTTATTTTTTTTGATTTTTTCAAAATAAAACTCAAAGCAGACGATATTATTTTCTTGATAAAAACGTGATGTAACAAAACGATCTATATGATTTTTCTCTGAAATATATGCAATATCAAATAAAGTCATTAACACATTCGTTCCACATTTTATATCAATTTCATTTAAAACAAGATAATCAATAATATCAGATTCAATATAGCAGCGACTATTGCTGCTTGCATATACATTATTAGCTATCACACAAAGAACGTTTGTAATATCTGTATTTTCTTTTCCTTTTACTAACATAATTAATTTTTCCCCTACTCAGTCTGACAATGTACCCATGCCTTGATTAATGATACAATTTTAGTCGGCACATAATATTTTTTTCTGCTATATTCAATTTCCGTTACAAAACAGCTAAACAAATTTTTATCAATTAAACACCAAATTCATAGCACAAGTTTCTTTCATCATCGATATTAACAAGCATGTTTTGTACTGTTTTACGCGCGGCAATAGTTGTAGTTAATAACTGCTTTGATAACCCTGGCATTAGCCATTGATTAATAATTTTATCAATATTTCTGGCGCCACTACCGGTTTCTCTGATTTGTTGATAAATATGGTTGATTAAATCATCGCTGTATCGCAAAGCAATCTGATGATGTTCAGACATCCGTTGAGCGATCAATTGCAGTTTTCGCGCGATAATTTTTCTCAGCATGTCTTGATCCAGCGATCGATAGGGAATAATTTCAACACGACCAAGAAATTCTGGCTTAAACGTATGTTGTAAGTTTTTATAAAGCAATGTTGCCATCTCTTCATTTGCTTCAGTGTTACAAACCGTCGCGCTGGCATTGGTGGTAATAATAATCACTGTGTCTTTAAAACTGGCAGGAATCCCTTCACTGTCAACCAAGGTCCCTTTGTCAAAAACCTGAAGAAACAGTTGCTGAACACTGGGATGGGCTTTTTCCATTTCATCAAGCAATACCACACTATAAGGTCGACGGCGCACGGCTTCAGTCAGTTTACCACCCTCGCCATAACCCACGTATCCAGGCGGCGATCCAATTAAGCTGGCGACTTTATGCGCTTCTTGATATTCCGACATATTGAGAGTCACTAAATGCGCTTCACTGCCATACAACGCTTCAGCCAGTGCCAACGCGGTTTCTGTTTTACCGACCCCACTGGGACCGGCAAATAAAAATACACCTAAAGGTTTACAGGGATCGGTCAGTTTGGCGTGTGAACATTGCAAACTTTCCGCTAAACGTTGAATGCCTGTGGTTTGGCCAATCACCCGTCGCGCCAATTGCGATTGTAATTGCAATAATTTTTCTTTATCCTGTTGCTGTATTTTTCCTAAAGGAATACCGGTCCAATTCGCCACCACATCCGCCACCACATGTTCATCAACCTGATGATAAACAAAGGCCGGCAATTGTACGCTTAAAAAATGCTTTTCCTTTTGCTGCCGCACTGATTTAGACTGCTGCGTTGATTGTTGCCAGGTTGTTAACGCCGACAACTGCTTTTGCCATGTTGTGGTGATGGTTTTAATTTCTTTATCCAGGAGGCGTTGGCGCTTGATTAAATCTTTGCTTGCTTGACGTTGTTTTGCCGTTGGTGAAAGTATTTCCTGTAGTTGTTCTAACTGTTGCGTTACCGTTTGCAACTTTGCTTTTGCCTGTTGTAATTGCAAAGGTTCAGCCGTTTGACTCAGGCGCACCCGAGCGCAAGCTGTATCCAATAAACTCACCGCTTTATCCGGCAATTGCCGGTCAATAATATAACGCTGCGAAAGACACACAGCTGCCTGAATAGCGGCAGGGGCAATACGCACTTGATGATGTGATGCTAAACCTTTGACCATGCCTTGCAACATCGCCACCGCTTGTTCCTGATCGGGTTCGTTAACGCGAATGACTTGAAATCGCCGTGATAATGCCGCGTCTTTCTCGATATATTTTTTATACTCCGACCAGGTTGTCGCGGCGATGGTACGCAATTCACCACGAGCAAGTGCGGGTTTTAAAATATTCGCCGCGTCATGCTGAGAACTGGCGTTTCCACTACCAACCAATAAATGTGCTTCATCAATAAATAAAATAATCGGCGTTGCTGAGGACTGCACTTCGTTAATAACTTGTTTGATTCGTGATTGAAATTCACCCTGCACACCAGCCCCTGCTTCAAGCAAGGCAATATCCAAGCTCAATAAACGGATATTTTTCAAACAGTCCGGCACACGGTTTTCGGTAACCGCTAATGCCAAGCCTTCAACAACAGCGGTTTTGCCGACACCGGCTTCACCGACTAATAAGGGATTATTCTGCCGTCGGCGACTGAGCACATCAATCATCGCGGCAATTTCAGTTTCACGGCCAATAACCGGATCAAGTTTTCCCTTTTGTGCTTGTTCGGTTAAATCTATGGTAAACTGAGCTAAAGCGGAATCTGATGATAAATTCTTTGACGATACCTCAGATAAATTATCATTTTCCGCCGACTGTGCCAATAACCGCGGCAATTGTTGGCGTAGATCATTGGTATCGATTTTTTCCAAATAGGTAAGCGATAAATATTGCGCTTGCGCGCACAGTGTATAGAGTAAATGACCACTGTGAACTTGACGCGCATGGCATTCCGTTGAAGCAAAAATCCATGCCTGTTTCAACCAAGCTAATAAGGCATCCGAAAAACTGGGGGTGTTGACATGATTATTGTTGATACGTGCCAGGGTATGGCGAATGGCGATTAATAATTCATCATGATTTACCTGATAATACGCCAATGCTAAACAGAAAACACTTTGCGGCGTTGCTAATAATTGCATCAGCCAATGTTCTATTTCCACATACTGCTGCCGCTGCTGCAAACATTGCTGTGTCGCTTGCTCTAAGGTCGCGACGGTGACAGGGTTTAATTTTTTTATAAACGCGCTGATATTCATGATAACATCTCTTTTATTAATTATTTATGTAAAAACTCAGGTAATAGTCACTCAAAAATTCGATTATTTTTCTACTAAAAATTATTTATAATTTTAT
>JBCCYM010000095.1:0-3481 GCA_039190005.1 Pseudomonadota bacterium | reverse complement strand
TCAGGGACCGCCCTTCGACACGAGCTCAGGGACCCACCCGCGCGGGAATAACGACGTAAAAGAATACTCTTATAATCATTGAATTTCAACAACTCAGTCACAAGTGTCAATATCATGGCTTGCGGTCCCTGAGCCTGCTTGCCCTGAGCCTGTCGAAGGGTCGAAGGGGCGAAGGACGGTAAAATAAACTGATGATCACCGCGACGCCTAGCAAAATAAACATAAGTAAAATAATTGGCCAATCGCCTATTATCACCCAAGGCGTACTGCCAGTCATGAAGCTTATCGTGCCAGTTAATGCTGTTCTGGTGAAACGAGGCACTTGCTTGATAATCCGCCCCTTAGGATCAACAATCGCGGTGATGCCATTATTGCCAACACTAAGTAAATAGCGTCCTGTTTGAGAAGCGGCTACTTGAGCCATTTGTAATTGCTGCGCTGAAGCAAAAGAACGACCAAACCAACCATCATTACTGATATTAATCAATAACCTCGCTTGTGGTAGCATTATTTTAAATAAATGACTATAAGCGATTTCATAGCAAATCAGGATGGCAATTGGATTATGGTCTATTTCAATGAGCGTTTGATGATCTTTGCCTGATGATAAATTATATTTTGGCAAATCAAGAAATTTTGTAAACATACTGAATAATTTAGGTGTGTATTCACCAAATGGGACAATATGCCGTTTATCATACTTGCCACTATTTTGACCCAATGCGATTGCTGAGTTAAATATTTTGCTCTGTTCTACTCTTATAATACCCGTCACTACGGTACTGTCATGCTGTTTTGCTTGTGTGGACAGATCGTCTATAAAATGGGGGATGGCTTGCTCTATTGTGGGAATAGCGGCTTCGGGCCAAACTACCAGCCGACGCCAATGACTTGCTGTGAGTTTTTTATAAATCGCTAAAGTCGATGGAAGCGTTTCAGGCTGCCATTTCATAGATTGTGGAATGTTACCCTGTACCAGATTCACCGAAGTTGGCTTATTTGCTGGTTTGGTCCAGTGAACAAAATATAATCCAAAGCCACCTAACCAAATGAGTAACAAAACTAATATAGCGAGATAGCGCGGTATATTTTTTTTAACAACGGCTATAACTAATAATCCGGCACTGAATGTCAATAAAAAAGTCACACCATAACTACCAATTAACGGATAATAATTAGCGAGCAGCGAATCACTTTGACTAAACCCTAACTGTAACCAAGTAAACCCCGTAAATAACCAACTTCTTATCCACTCATAAATGACCCAGCTTGCCGGAAAAACCAGTAATGCCTGACAAATGTAATGGGTGCGCCGGAAAAAAAGCATAATGATCGCTTGCATGAGAAAAACAATTGCCATGGCCAAGCAGAATAGTAAGGTCAGTATAACAGATAACAATAAATTAAAATTGCCAAAATCATGCATGGCCACATAAACCCAGGAGACACCGACAAGAAAAAGTCCAAAAGCGAAGCAAAACGCGTGGATTATTATTTTTATTGTCGAATGCGATGTTAAATAAAAATAAAGCAGTAGCGCGGGGCAGATAATGGCTAAAAGGAAAAAATGAATTGGCGCGAAGGCTAGGGCTAATAAACAGCCCGCTATAAATGAAATACCATATGATTTCCGGGTGGAGAGTGTCAGATTAAATAGTTTAGTCATTTTTTTTCTTGGCAATCTGTAATAAATTTTCCGGAACAATGCCTTCTTCAATATAATGCATGACTTCTGATTCAACAGCTAAATGACGTATGTCAATAACACGTTGTGGAAACAAAATGCCGTCAATATGATCGCATTCATGTTGAATAATACGAGCAATGGCACCTTCAGCTTCAACGGTTGTTTTATTGCCTTTAAGATCATAGGCGCTGTATCTGATCTTGCGATAACGTGGGATAATCGCGCGCACACCAGGCACAGAAAGACAACCTTCCCAGGCAAAAACTTTTTCATCACTGAGCGCTTCCCATTGAAGATTAATGAGTGTTGTCAGTGGAACAGGTTTAAATGTTGGATAACGGGGATTTTTTTCAAAGCCCATCACAATCACGCGCTGGAACACACCAATTTGTGGGGCGGCAATGCCAACACCATCTCTGGCTTGCATGGTATCGAGCATGTCATCAATTAGCTCAGCTAACTCAGGCGAATTAAAATCAGCAACCGGAACGGACTTTTGATATAATCGCGCATCACCCATTTTTAATACATTTCTTACAGTCATACTAGTTACCTAATCTTACAGAATAATCCTTAAAACCGCGGCGATCACTTCGACAAGCTCAGAGAGTGTCGTGGTTTTAAGGCTAATAGTAATTTCTCCACTACCGGACGATTAACTTCAATACAATTACCCGGTTTTAAATCTTGCGGCAAACGAAAGTCACCATGACGCACCCGTATTAGACGGTTGACTTGTATGTCTTGTGATTGCCATAATCGTCTAACAATACGGTTTTTGCCGTTGCTTATACTAACACGATACCATTGATTCGCGCTATCTTTTTTAGCATCTGTCTTGCGAATATGATTGAATTTGGCATAACCATCTTCGAGTATCACCCCCTGCAATAGTTTTTTGAGTATTGCCGCGTCCGGTTTGCCTAATAATCGCACCTTATATTCTCGTTCATTATTCTGTGATGGATGCATTAAATAATGCGCTAATTCACCATGATTGGTAAAAAGTAATAAGCCGGATGTGTTAATATCCAAACGTCCAACCATAATCCAACGTCCTGATGGTAATTCAGGCAACTGCTCAAATACAGTGGATCGCCCCTGCGGGTCATGACGGGTACATATTACCCCGAGCGGCTTATGATAAAGCAGTAACCTTGGCAAGGTTTTTAATGATTTTAAACGATAATCAGGTATGATTTGCCCATCAAGTTCTATTTTTTCACTACCAGTAATATGCTGGCCAATCACAGCAACTTTGCCATTGACGCGAATACGTCCAGCAACAATATACGCTTCAATATGACGACGCGAAGCGATACCGGCAGTCGCCAATAATTTTTGAATTCTAATTGAAGGCGCTGTCATGTTACACGCTTATAATACAATATATATTCATTAATGACAGCAAGGATTTAATGCAAAAGAATAGTTTCACCACAACGCCCTCTCTTGGTGAAGCGAGGGCGTTTTTAGCTTTAAAGACAGTGGCTTTTAGTCTTCTTTATTTTTTTTCATTGGACAGCAACAGCTCTTCCATGAATAGTTAACCAATGCCGCAACACCTAGAATAGGTAGCATTGCCATAAAGAAGTGATTGATATTGCCAACAATGGTTAATTTTTCCGCAGGCAATGTGACAGCCAGAATAGCGACGACGATTGCCAAAACAACCATAATAAAAACAAATACATTACGCATAGTTTACTCCAAGTTAATTGTACTCGGTTGATAAGCATAATAATGATTTTTACTATAGTCAAATGTTTTTTATACTTTTATACTTAACATATC
>JBCCYM010000094.1:0-3546 GCA_039190005.1 Pseudomonadota bacterium | reverse complement strand
TGGGCTGTTAACCGCGCTGGACGGCTCGAGGACACAAACTGGTAATGACAACTCTGGCAGCAATATTGTTGCTTTTGTCGTTGATGACCATTCTTGATGACGCGTTTAGCTTGGCATCGGGGACATTGTTTTTAACTTGCATTTTTAATTATTTCACCTTTTTAAAAACATTATCAACTACTTACATCCATTTTACCATGACGGTTTTGTCCATTATCCCAAATTTTCTTAATTCTATTCTATCCATTAATCTGGACAGCTGATATGTCAGTAGTTCTGCTAACAGGAGAAATATTATGATACCATTAGTTCAACAAGACACTTTAAAGCGATTATTTTCCGAGCAGGAAGCTGCTGAGTATCTTGGTGTAAGTCGCTCTTATTTGCGCCAAGATCGCATGAACGGGAAATTTAACGATCGCACACCTGGGCCAGAGTATTGTCGCTTTGGTACCATGATTCGTTATACAAAAGAGGCATTGGATAAATGGATTGATGATAACTGTATCGAGCGGTAAGGCTAACTCGCCATTTTGTTTTTTATGGCTTTTTCGTTGCTAATTGTTCATGGCTGTACAATCTATCTGCACTTCATTTTCACTTCATAATGGGTTTTTAAAGTTAATTCAAAAATTATATCTCCATAATCCATTGATTTTATTGGTGGATATGGGTGGACTTGAACCACCGACCTGTGCATTATGAATGCACCGCTCTAACCAGCTGAGCTACATATCCATGGACCTAGGGCGATATAACCCACCCCAGAAAAGTACTCTATAATGAAAAAAATTTGCCTCAATGTCAAGAGAGGGTATTCGCGAAATAAAAAACGACCCACCATTGAGCGGGTCGTTTTTTATCGGGGGGTTATAAAACGTTTAATTATTTTTAGCTTTATTAACTGCCGCTTGTAATCTGCTCATGCTGCCAGGATAACCATAAATCACGGTGACATTTGACGCGTTAGCCGTACCAGTTGTCGGTAAAATAACAAATGAAGGTGTGGCTTGAAATCCGATTTTCATGGCTAAGTTTTTATCACTGTCGATCTTGGCGTTAATCGCTTTTAACTGACTAGGTAATTTTGAAATATCAACACCCGCGGCTTTGGCAATTTTATTGACATCATCGGTAGTCAGTTTGCCTTCTTCTAAATCGGCTTTAGGATTAAAAATACCGGCTTCAAATTTCGCGTACATATCCGCGCCACCTTGTTGGTAAGCGAGCACACCCAGTTGCGCGGCAAGCTGTGATGACTGCCAACGTTGCGCGAATATCGGGAATTGTTTAGCGACATAGCGAACATCCGTATCCGTTTTCAGCAACTTATCAACTAATGGATAAGAGACATGACAGAAATGACAATTGCTATCATAGAATTCAACAACAGTGACTTTGGCTGTTGATTTGCCGATTACAGGCGATAAAATTTTACCACCAGTCGTGCTTCTATCGGTATCTCTCAGCGCGTCAGCGTTAGCAATCGCGTTTTTGGTAAAGGCTTGTTGCTGCATTTGCTGTTGTTTTGCTTGTAATGCTTGGCTGGCTTGTATCAGTACTTCAGGATGTTTAACAATGTAATCACTGGCAATTTTACCAATCTGCTCTTTTTGTTGGTCACTGAATCCTGTTGACGCACTCGTGCTAGTGCTGCTGTTATCCGTTACTTTAGTGACTTTATTACATGCTGTTAACAAACTACCCGCGATCAATACTGTCGCAAGCGCAATCATCGATGTTTTCTTCATAAGTTTCCTCATCTTTTAACTAAAAATTCAATATGTTGGGCATTATAACACAAACAATGGCGAAATAATTATTTTTTCAGCGTAATCTTATGTAACAACTTAATTTCTTATACCTGAACCTTTTTTAAACAGGTATAAACAAGTCGCGTAAGCAATGAATGTGACAATAAACAATACCGAAAAAGCGACATAAACATTAACATCGGCAATCCCCAGCATACTGTAGCGAAATATATCAATTGTATACATGATTGGATTCAGCATAGATATTTCTCGCCAGATGGGCGGCAGATGTTTGATAGAATAGAACACACCACCCATATAGGTTAACGGTGTTAATATAAACATGGGGATGATATTAATATCATCAAACTTTTTGGCGTAAAAAGCATTAATCATACCCAAGGTCGCGAAAAGTGTGGTAGTGATAATAATCGTAACAAGCATTAACAAAATATGTGTGACATGGAGATGGGTGAAGAATAGCGCGACAATGGCAATTAATAAGGCGATGACAATGCTACGGATTAAACAAGCGGTGACATAACCAAGCAATATCGCGTTATTTGTTAACGGTGAAATCAGCAGTTCTTCAATACTTTTAGAATATTTTCCCGAAAGGATGGCTGATGAGGTGTTATTATACGATATGTTAATGACCTGGAGCATGATCATGCCAGGGACAATGAATTGAATGTAGTTTATACCATTCATGCTGCCAATGCGGGAACCAATGACTCTACCGAATATCAAAAAATAAAGTGTGGAGGTCACCAGGGGCGCGATAGTTGTTTGCGGCCAGATACGAATGTAACGAATGATTTCTTTGCGGATGATCGTGGCGTAGCCAATTAAAATTGTATTCATGTTAGTTTTTAGTTGTTAAATGCACAAATAATTCTTCAAGACGATTGCTCTTGTTACGTATATCAGTAATGATGATGTTTTGTTGAGATAATAAGTCAAAAACTTTGTTGATATGGTCGTGACGGTGCAGATCAATTTCTAAGCTGTAATTATCCATACGTCGAACGGCATACGCTTCGAGTGATAAATTGTCCGGTAACTTATTTTCCGATTCTAAAATAAACGTTTGTTTGTCCAATTTCTTGAGCATATCACGCATACTGGTATGTTCAATAATTTTGCCCTGATCAATAATGGCAATATTGCGACATAAGTTCTCAGCTTCTTCAAGATAATGAGTGGTCAAAATAACCGTGATGCCGTCCTGATTAATATCTCTGAGAAATTGCCATAAGCCGCGTCGGAGTTCAATATCAACACCGGCCGTGGGTTCATCAAGAATTAATAATTTTGGTTGATGGATTAAGGCGCGGACAATCATCAAGCGTCGCTTCATACCGCCAGATAAGTAACCGGCAACACTATCGCGCTTATTCCATAAGTCTAACATTTTCAAATATTTTTCCGCCCGTTGCAGGGTTGTTTTTTTTCTGATGCCGTAATAGCCCGCTTGATTAATAATAATATCAATCACCTTTTCAAAAGGACTAAAATTAAATTCTTGCGAGACAATGCCGATATAAGATTTTGCCTTAGAAAAATTGACATCAATATCGGTATCAAAAATACGCACCAAACCGCTGGTTTTCACCACTAAAGAACAAATGATATTAATCAATGTCGATTTGCCGGCGCCATTCGGTCCTAACAAAGCAAAAAAATCACCCTCCTCTATCTTTAAACTAATACCGTTTAAGGCGTGGACATTATTATTGTAAGTTTTATATAAATTTTCGATGGTTAAGGCGTACATAAATTTTTATCAATA
>JBCCYM010000093.1:0-3649 GCA_039190005.1 Pseudomonadota bacterium | reverse complement strand
CTTCAAAATGGAAAATACTCTTATTGAAGCACCAGTGATTGTCGCCATGTCCATGTAAGCGCTTGGTGTTTGTCGTAAGCCATCATAAAAGCTACTGGTGATGGGGAAGAAAATCATAATAATAATGACAATAATTTTGGCACTGATGCCATAACCAAACCAAACAACAAGAATTGGCGCGATGGCAAATGTCGGCAATGATTGACTGATCAGTAGTATGGGTAAGAAAAAAAGTCTTGCCGGTTGAAGATAAGTGACGGCCAGCGCGGCAAAAATACCGAATAAAATACCAAAAAACAAACCAAAGATTATTTCAATGAGTGTAGGGATGGCTTGATAACTAATACTATGAATTTGATTGATAAATGTGCCGGCGACTGTCATTGGTCCCGGTAAAATATAGGCGGGGAGATGAAAGATTGACACAATAAGTTGCCATAAAATGACTAAAAATACTACCGTGATGCCTGAACGAATCAGCATAATGTCGCCTCTTGGGTATTTTTTTTAGCCAGCAAGCTGAGTAATTGTGATTGTTGGGTGATTAATTCTTGATTTTCAATATTTCTGGGGCGTGGGCTGTTTAATAGGATAGGATCGCTCAGTTGTACCGGTTGATCTGTCATCACATAGATTTCATCAGCAAGACGCAATGCTTCAAGTGGGTCATGGGTGACCATTAACACGGTTTTATTGGCTAACAACTCAGCGGCAACATCTTGTAGTTTAAGACGTGTAATGGTATCCAGGGCGGAGAAGGGTTCATCCATCAGCACAATCGGTTTATTATCAAAAAAAATACGCGCCAGCGCGACACGTTGACGCATCCCACCGGATAATTTTTCTGGTGTTAAATGAGTCGCGTGATTTAAACCCAGTTGCCGCAGTAACTCAAGCACTTGTTGTTTAATGGCGGTGGTAATTTTTTTTCCTGTTAATCGATAAGGTAAGAGAATATTATCCATCGCGTTGAGCCAAGGCAGTAAACAATCCTCTTGCGCCATATAGCTGAGTCGATTTTTAAGTGGTTTATTATCAGAAATGATAATATTGGCGTTTTTATCACTGCTGGTTGGAAGTAATCCGGCAATAAAGCGTAAGAGGGTGCTTTTGCCAACGCCGCTTGTACCCAGTAGTGCTGTCCATTTGCCGGCATTGAGCTGGATAGTGAAGTCATCAAACAGCGGTTGCTGCCAATGCAGGGTTAAATTTTTAATCGTAATTGTTGGTGTAGTCACGCTTTTCCTACGGTGGTCTTAACCACATCAGGTTATAAGGGTAACATCTCATCCCTTGACAAAACGATTTGCAAAGAGAGCCCCTAAGCAGTGTTTATTTTGACTATTCTAAAATAAACTAAGTGTTATAATACACAAATCGTTAAAAAAGCGATAGTAGTGAATACAATTAATACATGAATAAACAAAAAGCTTTTGATTGGTTGCCAGATTATACCACGCGTCGCAGTAAGCGAGCGAAACGCTTGTCTTTATCAATAAGTCGAGATAAAGGCTTAGAAGTTGTGTTGCCGTTAAAATGCAGTGAACGGCATGTCGTGCCTTTTATACAAGAACACCGCCAGTGGGTTGAAAAACATCTTGCTAAAGCGGTGTTTAATCCGACAAAAGAAGATGCTGAAGCCCTGCCGCATAGTTTGCGTTTAGCCGCGCTTGATGAAACATGGGCGATTGATTATGTCACAAGTGATACTAAGCCTAAAATTTCTGTGTTTAAAGCGCATCAAGAGTTGATTGTCACAGGGGATATTACCGATACTATTTATTGCAAATGGCTGTTGCTTCATTGGATTAAAAGAAAAGCAAGGCGCTATTTATCTCTCGATTTAGAAAAACTCAGTACGGAAACAGGTTTGAATTACGCTAAATTTTCATTGCGTGGTCAAAAAAGCCGTTGGGGAAGTTGCAGTGAGGATAAAAATATTTCACTTAATTACAAGCTGATTTTTTTCCCCGCGGATATTGTCCGTTATGTGATTATTCACGAACTTTGTCATACGGTTCATCTCAACCATTCACAACAGTTTTGGCAGTTAGTTGGTCATTTTTTACCTGATTATCATCAATTGAAAAAACAATTGAAAGAAGAGGCTCGCTTTTTGCCACGATGGATAAATTTGATTTGAGTTGTTTTTGAACGAGTAAACTACTCAACAATTGGTTCTCAAGCGAGCGAATTGTTGAAATCACTTCGTTTGACAAACCGGACAATAAAAACTATTCCGCCCACCAATGCGTAATGATTTAATCGGACTGTCGCACCAATAACAAAGTTGATTATCGCGGCCATAGACAAATAATTGTTGTTGAAAATAGCCAGGTTTGCCGGCACTGTCGACAAAATCTTTTAGTGTTGTGCCGCCAGCTTTAATGGCGCGACGGAGTGTCACTTTAATCGCTTTAGTCAAAGCGTCACATTGCTGTTGATTAAGCGTTCCAGCCACTGTCAATGGATGAATGCCGGCACGAAATAACGCTTCGTTGGCGTAAATGTTGCCGACACCGACAACGACTTTATTATCCATAATCGCTTGCTTGATGCTTTGTTTTTTGCCGTAAAGCTGTTGCTGTAAATAAGCTGATGAGAAAGCGTGGCTTAACGGTTCTGGACCTAAATGGCTTAACAGTGGATGCTTGCTAAAATCATCGCTGGCCAGTAACAAGCCAAAACGTCGTGGATCATTAAAGCGAAGATAATAATCACTGAACTGAATTTCGACATGATCATGTTTTTTGCGTGGTGTATCCGCTGTGACCAGATGCAAAGAACCAGACATGCCTAAATGGCAAATCAGGCCGCCCTGATTGAGATAAATGAGCAAATATTTCCCTCGTCGCGCTATAGTTTGAATTGTTTTATGCTTTAGAGTATGTGTGAGCTGTGGATCAATGGGATAACGAAAGTGATGACAATATATATTAACCGATTGGATGGTTTGATGGGCTAGCTTATCCACTAGGCTGCGACGTATGGTTTCAACTTCAGGTAATTCAGGCATGTGGATAGTTTATCTTAATTTATGCCTAAGATAAAAGGGGTTAAATCCAAAATTAAGGGAATAATATAGGTGAGAATTCATTGAGCGCTTTATGATAAACATGCCGTTTAAACGCGATCACTTCCTTTAGCGGATGCCAATAGTTGACCCAGCGAAAACTGGTGAATTCAGGGGTATTGGTACGATCAAAACAGACATGATCTTCATCGCTTACCAATTCAAGAAGATAAAAGAGTAGGTTTTGACCAGTAACCAGTGGTAATGAATGCCGGCGTAGCAGATTTTTAGGTAAGCGGTAACTTAGCCATTGTTTGCTTTCAGCCAATATTCTGATATCTTCAGGCAATAAACCGATTTCTTCATAAAGTTCTCGGTATAATGCCTCTACCGGCGATTCGCCTTCCATTAAACCACCTTGTGGAAATTGCCAGGCATTTTTTTGTCGCGTGCGTTTCGCCCAGAATAATTCTCTGTTTTTATTGACTAATATTGCTCCTACACCGGCTCGGAATCCTGATGAATCGATCATACGTTTTTCCCACCTCTAATTACGATAACCTTTGTCATAATTATGTCATAAAATATCATCTTAATCAATTGCTGCATGTAGTGAAAATAAACGTTATAATCTCG
>JBCCYM010000092.1:0-3763 GCA_039190005.1 Pseudomonadota bacterium | reverse complement strand
ATCGAATATGAAAAAATTAACGCGATTATCTTTTATAACCCTGCTCAGTTTAGCATGGTGTTTCCCGGTGATGAGTAAGACCTATACCAAATCTGACATCATTCAAGAAGCCAATATCATTGCTCAAGATATCACGATGGCGCTTAAGAATAATCAACTTTCTGAACCACAGATATACGCTTACTTGACAGTGCTAACGACATTCGCGCCACAGGTCTACGGTTCAGCCTTGGCGTTTAATCCGCAATTCCTGCAAAGCCACGCGTTCTTTTTGCATCATAATGTGGTATCGGCTAATAAAGTACTCTATTGTCCTTATGTCGATAAAGATAAAGACATGCTAATTGAAACCATGGATATCGGTAATATCTACAAAAACCATGGTTATGATTATACGTCCTGGGAGTGGTATCGTGTTCCCATGAAAACGCACAAACCACACTGGAGTAAACCCTATTTTGATAAAGATGCTGGCGATATCAATATGGTCACTTATTCAATTCCGATAGGTGATAAAGCCATTTTAACCTTTGATTTGCCTTATGATAAAAAATAAACTAACGGTAACAAAGTAAACACAAACGTCATTAGCCAATAATGGATTTTGATAACCATAGGAGTCAAAAGTGAGAGAAATTTTTGATATTAAAGGAAAAAACATTATTGTCACTGGCGCAACAAGTGGCATAGGTATGTGCCTTGCTAAAAACCTATCAGAATTAGGCGCGAATGTGCTTGCTATAGGTAGAAGAGAAGAAAGATTAAAAAATTTAGTCACGTAATATCCAACTATACAATATCTTTGTTGTGATTTGTCCTGTTTAGATAAGCTGCGGGATAATTTTAATTTAATGTTGGCAAAACTGAATAATCAATTAGATAGCGTTATTAATTGTGCTGGAACAATTGTGAGAAAGGACTTTTTTGATTATTGTCCCGAAGACTGGAAAAGTGTTTTGGATGTGAATTTGATCGCGCCGGCATTGTTGTCACAATGTGCGGCAAAACACATGATACAAAACAAAACGACTGGTTCGCTGTTAACAATATCATCAGCGATGGATAAAACGGTTCGTTTGTCCAGCAGTATACCGTACCGTACAATGTCTCAAAAGCGGGATTAAGTCATTTGGTGAGACATTTGGCTTTGGAATGCGCGCCATATAATATTAGCGTAAACGCTATTGCGCCAGGTTGGTTTGTTACGGAATTGACAGATAACTATTTTTGTGATGAAAAAAATAAAGATATAGCTCATTCGATTATTTCGCGTGTTCCTCTTAAAAGAGTTGGTCAAGTTAAAGAATTATTAGGCGCGACGCTTTTGCTGATTTCAAATGCCGGTAAATATATTACCGGCGAAGTCTTGCGTGTCGATGGCGGATTAGCAATAAATGATGTTTAACTTAGTCTAACAATAAGCCAATATTCCTTATTGTAAATCTGATATCACTTCTTTATAAATCTTCATGGCATTGATAACTTTAGGCATGCCGACATAAACAATGAGTTGCAGTATCACCTGTTCTATTTGCGTTGGGGTACAACCAATGTTTAATGCCGCGCCGATGTGCAGTTTTAATTGTGGCAGTGTGCCTTGAGTGACTAAGGTTGAGATAGTAACTAATTCTCTTGTTTTTAGGTCCAGTAAATCATCTTTGGCGTAAAATTCTCCAAAAGGGAAATCAATGCCAACTCTTCCCAGTTCGGGCGATAATTCATGTAACATCGTTTCTATTTTCTCAGCCCTATCACCGAAGAGTGTCTTGAAAACCTGTTTACCTGATTTATATGTATATTGATCATTCATATGACTTGCTCCTTTTTGGCAAAACGCCATAAATTATAAAACACGATATAGTAATCATACATGTAATATGATAACATGTAAAAAAACATCCGGGAACATAGTGATGAACAAATTTAAAAACCACATAAATTTATTTCTTGGCACCGCTTTAACCATGATTATATGTTTGCCGATGGCAAACGTGTTGGCTGTACCCAAGCACACGAGTGATAGTCAACAGCAACAGGCGGTACAGAAATTTGTTGAAAAAGCGGTAAGCTATTTAAAAACGCACGGACGTTACCAGGCGATTATGACTTTTAATAATCCACATGGTGAATTTAGAACTAATCATCGTTATATTTTCGCGATTGTGTGTGGCTCTAAGCATCATGATGGTTTCAATCTCGCTACCAATCCTGATTTTGAAAACGAGCACGCTTTTACCGATACCAGAACATCCTATCCGGCAACCGCCAAAGTTGTTGAAACCGCGTCAGTGAATGGCTCGTGGTATACTTATAAATTTGATAACCCGCGCACCCATCAACCGGCAACAAAACACAGTTATGTGATTCGGGTGCCAAAATATCAATTATGCATTGGCAGCGGTTATTATGATCAATAAAAGCCTTAGCCTGTTTTAATAGCGCGAGATGAGAAAAATTTAATGAACTTAAGTGACGGGCTGGTATTTTTAGTTGATGTTGTTTTTTCCTTATATATTTATGTGATTATACTGCGCGTCTTATTGGAATTTATGCGCGCTGATTATTACAATCCACTCTGCCAGCTGGTTTTAAAACTCACCGATCGACCGGTGCTATTTTTGCAAAAGCTATTGCCGCGTTTAAGTGTCATTGATTTGCCGGCGCTTATCTTATTAATTATTGTTGAGCTTATTAAACTGGCATTGCTGTGTCTTATTACCGCGCAAGTTTTTCCCGTCTTCACTTTTTTAAAAGTTATTATCGCTGATTTAGTCGGGCAATTGATTATGCTCTATTGCTTTATGATTATTCTTTTCGCTATCCTAAGCTGGGTGCAAAATCCAAGAACAGCAGCCATGATATTTGTATTATCGACACTCATCAATCCAGTATTAAAACCAATTCGACGCATCATCCCATTGATTTCAGGGGTTGATTTATCGCCTCTGATTGCGCTTATTATACTGTATTTTATTTATATCGTTTTGGTTGCGCCAACAATGGCAAGAGCGTTAATATAACTAAGAGCGAATTGATACTCATGAAAATTGTGCTTGCGACCCAGAATCGTGGTAAATTGGCTGAATTTCAGACCATCATGCCCAAACAGGTGGAAATACTGCCGCAACAAGCCTTTACTATCCCGTCGATTGAAGAAACCGGTTTAAGCTTTGTTGAGAATGCCATTCTTAAAGCGCGCCATGCCAGTTACCACAGTCATTTGCCGGCAATCGCCGATGATTCCGGTTTGGAAGTGGACGCTTTGAAAGGCGCGCCAGGCATTTATTCCGCGCGCTATGCCGGTGAACAAGCCAGCGCCGAAGATCGTGTGATTAAACTACTTGATGAACTGCGCGATGTGGACGATAATCAACGGCAGGCAAGATTTTGTTGCGTGTTGGTATACCTTCGCCATGCCAATGATCCGACGCCAATTATCGCTTATGGCTTTTTATCCGGCTATATTGCCACTGCCGCTAAAGGGACACACGGTTTTGGTTATGATCCGATATTGTATTTACCGGCATATCAGTGTACCGTAGCGGAATTAGCGCCGGAGATAAAAAATACAATCAGCCATCGGGCTAATGCTTTGCAATCATTATTAAAAAAACTTAAACATATTATTGATAAAAATTTATGTACGCCTTAACCATCGAAAATGTAGTACTGTTGTATGTTTTAGTACTCGTTACTCATCGGTAAATACGTTACTAGCTAGCTAGTGAGGTTCTGTAGTAACATTACAATATGGCGTTCAGCT
>JBCCYM010000091.1:0-5010 GCA_039190005.1 Pseudomonadota bacterium | reverse complement strand
CTGAAGAAGTGTATTCAGTCGATTTCTGTGAATTCTCTCTTTTTAGTAGAAGCACAACTGTATGTTTCTGACCAATATCAGAATACTAAAAAAATGACTTATAGCATGTATCGAGCTGTTGCATTTTATCATAAAGTACCTCGAAAAAAATATAATGCATGCATCATGCGGACAAGTTTATCAAAAGACATTAATACACGTATTCCTAATAAGACTAAATATCTCTACGAATTCGACAGCAAAGGCAAGAATAATAAATTAGAGAATACTTTTCAATATAAGCAATTCGAAAAAATTTTAGAGTTATTTTATGAATTTAATCTAGCTCAATTTAAAGTCAAATTTACACGTGAGAATTGTTTTAAAGAAATATTTATGAATGTTGCTGCAAAGGACAGTTTCAAGAAACTTGTATTAAATGAAGCGCAACCTATTGAAACTCCTTTTTGCCAGTTCATGGGTACCTATAATGCAATTTGGCGTTCGAAGCAAAAATATCTAAATTGGAAGAATAAAAATTCAAGGGAAGTGTTAGTGAAATTAATCGGCAATCTGCATGGTTGTGATATATCAAAAAAATTTTTAGATGATTTAATAACATATATTACAAAATCTCCTTTGAGCATAGATCTGGTAAAAATCTTTCCAAAACTTTGTAACAAACAATCAGCCTCTTCTGAGTTTTACATGTTGAAAATTTTGTTGGATATTTATTATCAGCTGTATATATATACCAAATGTAGAGATGCAGGAGGAGAGCAACTATTTGGTTCTGTGCGAAAAGGTCATGCGAAATATGACAAAGCATCATTTATTATGAAAAAAATAGATCAAGTGTCTGAGGACTTTCATGAAGATAAAGTTGGAAATTGGTCTGAAAAGATAAGAGATTTATACATTAAAACTTATAAGACTATTTTTATTTCTTACTGTAAGGAAATTGATGATTATAAATTAACGAATAAAAACACACGGTTCCTGGAAGTGCTAAGAGCATTTTCTCAATCATTTTCGATTAAAGGAAAACGTTATCTATCCTATAATAAATACGCTTCGAATATAAAGGGATTAGCAAGTCAATCGGCGGGTGGTAAAAAATAATGTGACTATAGGAGACTTACCAGCAGTTATCATAAAAGTTAGAGATCATAAAAAATGTTAAAGCAACTTTTAAGCTATTTGTTTATTTCGGCAGCAGCAGATCCTAAAAATAGTTGTTGGTGACTCCAAAAATGTATAAGACTTTCATGGAGTATGCAAAAAGCTAAGGTTATAATAAACAAGCGTTATAATATATCAACCGCTTAGGAAGTCACTTGCGATTTACTCGATTTATCTTTGGGATTTTTATTATTAAGACCAGGCAGCACCAAATACATGGTCGGTAAAATAAACAGCGTAAACAAGGTGCCGAAAACCATACCACTGCCAATTGCCCAACCCAATTCACGTCGCGCGGCGGCTCCGGCGCCGTGAGCGATAATCAGCGGCACGGCACCGAGTACCATAGCTGCGGTTGTCATTAAGACCGGTTTCAAACGTACACAAGCGGCATGATGGATGGCTTCCGCCGGACTCATGCCGTCATACCAGCGGCATTGCTTGGCAAATTCGACCATGAGAATGCCGTGTTTACTAATCAGACCAATCAATGTCACCAGCCCAATCTCGGTATAGATATTCAATGAGCTGCCACTAAAGAATAAACCACCCAAGGCGCCGGTAATTGCTAGTGGTACCGTCACCAAAATAACAAACGGATCACGGAAGCTTTCAAACTGCGCCGCGAGCACCAAATAGATAATTAACAATGCGGCAATAAAAATGACCAACATACTGGTTTTGGTTTTTATAAATTCACGGGTGTCGCCGGCAAAGTCATAACTCATGCCTGGTTGCATGTATTTTTTGGCTAAACCTTCAAATAATTTGATGGTTTGTTGGGTGCTAAAAAGTGGTGAGGCGAAAGCGTTAAATGTCACTGAACGTTGTCCCTGGAAGTGATTAAAACTGTTTGAGGTGACGCTGTTTTTCATGGTAATCAGAGTTGATAGTGGAATAAGGCTGTCATCGGCGGCGCGAACGTTGATTTGATTGAGTATGTTGCTGGAATTGTACTGGCTTTGTTGTAGCTGTGGTATGATGTAATAGGCATAGCCATCAAGACTAAATTCATTGACTTCGGGTTCACCAAATGCCACGCTCAGGGCGTTTTGAATGTCAGTCATTGACACACCGAGATAGCCGGCTTTATTGCGGTTGATTTCCACAACCAGTTCCGGTTTATCGAAATTCAGATCGGTACGTACCGCGAAAATATTAGGATTTTTCTCCGCCTCTTGAACAATTTTATCGGCGACATTATTCAATTCCTGATAACTGCCATTGGTGGTGATGACAAAATTGAAGCCGTAAAAACTACTACCAGGTAGACTGCCAGGTTCTACTAAGAATGTTCTAAAACCGGGAATTTTTTGAATACCCGGATCGATAGCGCTGATAATCTGTGTCGCCGAGCGTTTGCGTTGACTCCAGTCTTTTAGCGTTAATACGCCAAACGCGCTGTTTTCAGCGCCGCCGCGCCCATCAATTAAAATGGTATTTTCTTTTTCCGGCACGCTTTCAAGAATTTTACCCATTTGCTGAGAGTATTTATTGGTGTAGTTAATACTGGCAGAGGTTGGTCCTTCGGCCACGGCTAGAATAACCCCCTGATCTTCTGTCGGAGCAATTGAGCTGGTAAGTAGCAGTGGGAAGAGGAACATGATGCCGCATAGCAAAATCAAGCCCATCATGGAGGGGATTAAAATTTTGCGCGAGAGTACTTTAGAGAGAACGTGCCCATAGCCGGCAGTCATTCTTTCCATGATTCGTTCAATGAAAGCGGATAATCCTTTTTTATCGTCGTGGTGGGCAAGCATTCTTCCACAGAGTACCGGACAAATGGTTAGGGCGATAACCCCGGAAAGCAGTACCGAGCCTGCTAAAGTAAAGGCAAATTCACGGAATAGTGCGCCGGTTAAGCCCGAGGTGAAACCGATAGGCGCGTATACCGCCATTAAAGTGATGGTCATGCCGATAACGGCGAATACAATTTGTTTGGCGCCATCAATGGCGGCTTGTTTGGCTGATTTACCCATGAGTAAATGGCGATGGATGTTTTCCATGACGACAATGGCGTCATCGACTACCATACCGATTGCCAGCACGAATGCCAGTAAGGTGAGGGTATTGATGGTGTAGTTGAGGGCAAACATGATAATGAATGTGCCGATAATTGAAAGCGGAATGGTGATAAGCGGCACGGTGATCAGACGAATTGAGCCAAGAAAAGCAAAAATCACCAGTACCACTAAGAGGACGGCGACAAAGAATGTGATGGCAACTTCTTCAATTGATTTTTCAATATAAATAGAGCTGTCGCGGACAATGTCGGCACGTATATTGCTAGGCAACTGAATGGTTGCCAGTGTTTTACGCACGGCTTTTGCCGCGGCTAGGGGATTGGCGTCACTCTTGTAGCTGATACCAATACCGACGCCCAGTTTGCCATCGGCATATACGGCCGATCTATAATTCAACGCGCCCAGTTCAACGCGCCCAATATCTTTGAGGCGAATAATTTTATTACCGTCTCTGCGGATAACCAGGTTGCTAAATTGAGCGGCGCTGTGCAGTTCTGTTTGCGCGTCAATGGTGACAACCTGTTCTTGACGATTAATTTGTCCGGCAGTGGATTGAACATTTTGGTCGGTGAGCGCGTTTTGCACATCTGTCGCGGTCACATTGAGCGCGCGCATTTTATTGGTATCCAGCCAGACACGCATCGCGTAGGTACGATTACCGAAGATTTCAACCTGGGCGACACCGTTGACGTTGCTGAGTACTGGTAGAATTGAGCGCTTGATGTAGTCACTGATTTGTTCCGTTCGTAAATTAGGACTGCTGAACAATACAATGAGACTGGGAAATGAATCGCTATTGACTTCAGTGATTGTTGGATCTTGTACGCCATTCGGAAGACGACGCAGTACTTGAGAGATTTTACTCTGCACATCAATCATCGCGCGGTTAATGTCACTGTTGAGGTCTAGATTAAGCGTCACCTGACTTTGACCGTTGCTGCTGCTGGATGTCATGTAATCGAGATCGCTGATACCGGTGAGCGCGTTTTCAATGGGGGTAGTGACAAAGCTTTCCATCAGCGCCGCGTTGGCACCGGGGTAGGAAGCGGTAATGCTGATGACATTGGAATCAATTCTGGGAAATTGGCGCACAACCAGTTTAGAGAAAGAAATGGCGCCAATCAGTACCAGCAACAACGCCATCGCTGTGGCAAAAACCGGTCTTCTAATAAAAAATTCAATAAAATTCACGCCTAAGCTCCGGTTTTATTATGGCGCTCGCGCGTCAGAATTTGATTTTTTCGCGCTTTGCTTGTTATGTTGTGTGTCATCACTGGAAGACGAGGCGGATGTGTTTTCCTGTCCCGTTGCCGATGTGTTTGCCGATGGATCATTGACATCAACCGGTGAAATTTTCCCCTGATCGCCGATAATTTTATTGGTGCCATCGACAACAATAGTGTCACCGGCTTGAATGCCACTGGTGATGATCATATCCTGACCTGTTTGTTCGCCCACGGTCACCGGTACAAGTTTTGCCTCATCATTGGTCACTTTATACAAGAACGTTTTGTTATCTCTGTAGATGACGGCAATAGCGGGCGCGGCAATAATTTGTGTGGGTTGCCCAGTCAATAAAGTGACGTCGACAGACTGGCCGGGCAGTAATTTTTTATCTGGATTTTCAATGGTCGCGCGAACAGTGAAGCTGTCGGTGCCTGAATCAGCTTGCGGTTCAGTGGCTGTGACTTTGCCAGTAAATGTGTCATCAGGAAAGGCTTCATTGTTAATATGAACGATCTGACCAATTTTTACACTGTTAAGGTATTTTGTCGGGACATTAAAATCAGCCCATAGCGGATCGAGACGGGTGATTGTGGTAATG
>JBCCYM010000090.1:0-5190 GCA_039190005.1 Pseudomonadota bacterium | reverse complement strand
TTTGCTGATGATTAAAACTTGTAAACAGCATCAAAAGATAGCACGCATTAATTTGGGGAATTGCTTCAATACCTCAGGATGATGAATCATCAATCGCAACCCTCTGGCACTTTCTACCGTGATCAATGCCGGTGGTTGACCACCAATACCGGATTGCAGTTTTATTGGCACAAATCCCTTGGACTTACTTTCAACCCCCAATAGCTTACGTGACCAATAGAACCAGCGAGATGGACTCAGATTATTGGTTCGCCCATAAGCACTGCGAGTCATATTACTTTGACGATACTTCGCCACATGATTTTCCCAGTACGCTTTATCTTCAACAATCGCTTCAGGCATCTCAATATCTGCATCAACTGACTTTGCTATTTTTTGTGCTTTCATCACTTCCTCCAACATTAAATTAATTTGGAGAATTAGTTTGGCAGATCAAACTACCTTGGCAAGTATGTATTTCTCGGAGCGCTTACGCAAGTTCGTGATGCACATTGTTGCCACTTCATGACCAACGCCTTTGACTGTTTTTAATAAATTGCGCTTTTCACTCAGATGCTTATCGGCTTCTATATAACTTTCTAATTCAGCGCAAATGATTTTGAGCGCTTGCTCAAGCTGTTTGATTGTACGCTTGATAGAACGTAGAAGCTTGGGACTAAGATAGGTCAATTTCTGGCGTTGTTTCCCACCAGTAATCAGTGCTTTCAATTGAATTTTACGGGCAGAATATTCTTGTAATACCAAGCGATTCTTGTCCATCAATGTATCTGATGTTATCTCCACTTGATCACCATAATAAGCTAAGAGTTTTGCATCAATACAATCTGTTTTAGCAAAATAACCCTTGCTTTGAGAAAACTGATGCACTCGGTTTAATGGCAAAAAATTGGTTTTTCAAGTAAAAAATGGGAAAATTTGGTGAGAAATATAAAAAATAGAGGCGGTATTAGTATATGATGAATTTATAAAATCGAATGCCTGGTGATCGAAGCTTATAAAAATATCCGTACGGATATTTTTGATGCTTGGGTTCAATTGCATGCCTGATGACCGAGCTTGTCAAAACCCCAGCCTTCGACCGGCTCAGAAATCCTTATTTTTATTCAGCAAAGTCACACGCTATTTTTCAAGATAGCCTCAGCCATAACAATGGCGGGATCTGGATCATCGTCCATCATACCTCTCGCAATAAAGTAACTATGCGCCTGCCCTTTACAAATTATTACCTCTACCGGCACAGCAAACGCTTCCAAGCGCTTAGCATACATTTCTCCATCACCTCGTACCCCATCAAACTCAGCAAGCACAATTGTTGTTGGCGGCACGCCGGATAAATCGCTTGCAAACATGGGGGAAATCAAAGGGGTTCTGGGGTCCGTATTTTTATAATACTGTTTCATTAAATATCGAAGGTTTTCCAGCGACACCATCTCATCTTTGTTTTGATAATCAACATACGGATTATCAAGATAAGTTTGCAGCGATAAATCCAAACAAGGGCTTAAAAGCAGCTGATGTTTAAACTTCATCATAGAATCTGTCCGTGCTCTATTGATAATATTCGCGACAATATTTCCACCACTGCTGTAACCAGCCAGCACCAGCTTATCAGTGTTAACATCTAAATTATCGGCGTTGCGAAAAATATAACACACAGTCGCGTAGGCCATGTCATTGATTTCTCGCGCGGTATGTTCTGGCGCCAAAGGTGTGTCTATGGCGATAACTTGGCAATTTGCCGCGTTGGCCATCCTGGCAATACCTGGCAAATGCGCTTCTAACATATTAAAAATATAACCATTGCCCTGAAAAAAAATAACCGTACTCCCCGCGCGGGAATCAAACCGCTCTGGGGTATAAATTTTAGCGCGCGTTTTATTTTCTTCGGACAATTTAAAAAAATAATTTTTAAATGATGACGCTGAAACGCCCTCTGGCAATGGTCCCGCGTATTCTCGAAATGATTCTATTGTTGCGCTTCTAAGTGTCTCAATAGGGATTTGATCGATAGGAGAGGTCGGATTCTCATTTGCTTCTTTTTTTAAACGGTCAAAGAATGCCCGTGTCTTTGGCGCTACCCGCATTATTGTACCTTTTTGCTGAATGATTTATAACTAAACTACACGACTATCGTAAAAAGCGCAACTGGACTTGTATTTCAAGCTCTGAATATATCTAACCGGCTGTCACCACTTTGAAAATTGATCTTAAAAAATACTATAACTCTTGCCGCGACTGCGTTATCATTTGGATATATGCCGCATACAACAAAAAATATCGGAAGCAAAAAACTGGTACTCAATAGTATACTGGTTTTGCTTTGCTTATTTTTTCTAACTGGATCCGCCGAAACACCAACGCCCACATCAACACAAGCTATAGCGGTGCAGCTTTCAGTGGATGGCGCGATTGGACCTGCTATACAAGATTATATCAGCCGTGGTTTAAAATTCGCTCAGCGACAAAAAGCAAGTGTGATTATTCTGCAAATCAACACACCCGGTGGTTTGGATAAATCCATGCGTAAAATTATTACCGATATACTCGCATCCCCTATTCCTGTTGTTTCTTATGTCGCGCCCAGTGGCGCACATGCAGCCAGTGCCGGCACATTTATTCTCTATGCCACGCCTATCGCGGCTATGGCGCCCGGCACTAATCTTGGCGCCGCTTCTCCTGTAAGTATTGGCGGCAGTCCAAGCACCAAACCAACACCAGAAAAAGATACAAAAGAAAAAGACTCAGAAAAAAATAAACAATCTGATAAAAATCAAGAAGATAACAAAATAGATTCACAAACAACGTTAGAAAAAAAAGCCAGCAATGATGCCAGCGCTTACATACGCAGTCTCGCGCAACTGCATGGTCGCAATGCTGAATGGGCTGAACAAGCTGTGCGTGCCGCCGCGAGTTTATCGGCACAAGAAGCCTTACAAGCAAATGTCATTAATATCATTGCCGATAATCCCACAGATTTGCTGAATAAAATTGATGGGCGGTCAGTTAAATTAAGTCAAGGCACAATCACATTACATACCAAAAACGCGCGTATTGTTTATTATCATCCTGATTGGCGCACTAAATTTCTTGCTGTAATTACTGATCCAAGTATCGCCTATTTATTGTTAATGGCTGGTATTTGGGGCTTGTTCTTAGAATTTGCCTATGCCGGCACCATGATTCCCGGTGTATTAGGGGTTATTTGTCTACTGATTGGCTTATATGGTCTGCAACTGCTGCCAATCAATTATGTTGGTTTTGGTTTGATGATACTGGGTATTGGTTTTTTTATTGCCGAGATATTCATACCCACATTTGGCATTCTCGGCATTGGTGGGATTATATCCTTAACCATAGGCTCGATTATGTTAATCAATACCGATGTGGCGCATTTTGGCATCTCCATTCCGCTAATACTCAGTGTCAGCATTACTACCGGTATATTTCTTTTACTCATTATTTATTTAGTGATAAAATCACATCGTGGCGCCATTGTCAGTGGCCGTGAAAAAATGATAGGCAGTCATGGGGTGATTGAAAAAGATTATAAAGGGCAATTATTTGCTCGAGTGAATGGCGAACAATGGCAAATCAATAATCCGGAGCAATTTACCCCCGGACAAACGATTAAAGTTGTCGCCATAGAAGATTTAGTGTTAACTGTTATGCTTGATAAGCAGGGAGAAAAAAATGGAACTCGTTAGTGTCTTATATTGGGTCGTCCCTATTCTTGTCGTTGTTATTGTACTCTTCAGCGCGCTTAATGTCATGAAAGAATACGAACGCGCGGTTGTGTTCACACTGGGGCGATTTTCTGGTGTCAAAGGTCCGGGACTTATTATTGTCATTCCGGTAATCCAACAAATGATGCGGGTTGATTTGCGAACAATCGTCATGGACGTGCCCAGCCAGGATGTTATCTCTCGTGATAATGTCTCGGTAAAAGTAAATGCTGTGGTGTATTTCCGCGTCATTGATCCGGAAAAATCCATTATCCAAGTGGAAAATTTTTATGAAGCCATCAGCCAACTGGCACAAACCACCCTAAGATCGGTGCTAGGTCAGCATGAACTTGATGAAATGCTATCAGAACGGGAAAAACTCAATACCGACTTACAAGCCATTCTTGATGAACAATCGGATTCATGGGGCATTAAAGTCAATAATGTCGAAATCAAGCATGTTGATATTGACGAAAGCATGGTCCGCGCTATCGCCCAACAAGCGGAAGCGGAACGTTCTCGTCGCGCCAAAATTATTAATGCCGAAGGTGAATTACAAGCCTCAGAAAAATTATTACAAGCCGCGCAAATTATTGCTAAACAACCTCAAACACTGCAATTACGCTACTTACAAACACTGGCGGATATTTCCAATGTGCAAAATTCAACGGTTGTTTTTCCACTGCCAATGGAATTACTCTCCGGCTTAAAAACCATAGCCGACAATATGGATAAAACCAAAAACAAGTCATGAAAAATGTACTTGTTTTTCTCGGCTGTGGCTGTGGCGGCCTGGCAAGGTATTGGCTTGCCAGTTTAATGACCACCATTTTTGGCCGCAGTTTTCCTTTTGGCACCTTGTTTGTCAATGTCAGTGGTAGCCTGATCATGGGCGTACTTTTTACCCTGACTTTTACACATTTTAGACACAGCCACCCATTCTGGCTGTCCTTTGCCCTACTTGGTTTTCTTGGCGGCTATACCACATTTTCAACCTTTTCAATTGAAACAATAGAACTCATAAGGATAGGCAGTATTCAAGTGGCGGTTTATAACATTATACTCAGTGTCATACTCTGTCTTAGCGCAACTTGGCTTGGTGTGATGATTGCCAACTATTTGTTAAAACAAATTTAGCGTCTATTAACTACCGCTAACGAGAGCGGATTCATTTTTAATTTTTTCAACTAAGGCCTTGATATCCACTTCAGGTAGCGCTTGTTTCCACTCGGTGAGAATGGCCTGAATGCTTATCCAAGGTAGTGGAATATATCGCAAATCATCAGCGTAAGGACCACCACGCATTAATGACCATAAGAAAAAATTCAAAGATTGTTGCAAATTTGCTGTATCTGTTTTTTTAGTTTCTGGGATAATGGACAAAAAGTGATGCTAAAGTTAAAATAAGAGACTGATAAATATAATAAAAATAGAGAATTAAAAAATGCCTATAAAAAAGCTGCCCGAC
>JBCCYM010000089.1:0-5287 GCA_039190005.1 Pseudomonadota bacterium | reverse complement strand
TTTGCTGATGATTAAAACTTGTAAACAGCATCAAAAGATAGCACGCATTAATTTGGGGAATTGCTTCAATACCTCAGGATGATGAATCATCAATCGCAACCCTCTGGCACTTTCTACCGTGATCAATGCCGGTGGTTGACCGCCAAGACCGGATTGCAGTTTTATAGGCACAAATTTCTTGGATTTACTTTCAACTCCCAATAGCTTGCGTGACCAATAGATCCAGCGGGATGGACTTAGATTATTAGCACGGGCATAAGCGCTGCGAGTCATATTACTTTGACGATACCTCGCCACATGACTTTCCCAGTACGCTTTATCTTCAACAATGACTTCAGGCATCTCAATATCTGCATCAACTGATTTTGCTATTTTTTGTTCTCTCATCACTTCCTCCAACATTAAATTAATTTGGAGGGTAGTTTGCCAGATCAAATTACCTTGGCAAGTATGTATTTCTTGGAGCGCTTACGTAAAATATTAGGCGTTGTGTCTCGATTGGGCGCGATTGATTTTCGACCGAATCGTGGTGCACTAAAATTATCTAAAGATAAAAAATATTATGTGGATGGACGCTTATGTCCGACAAATTATAATCTTCCTTATAAAGTTTCAACCAATAATTGTATTACTTGCGGTGCTTGTGCGCATGGTAAGAAAAAATCAGGGCTCGGTATTTACTTACGCAAACCCGGCTCTGAAGTGAATAATATTCTAAAACATCATCCTAATTGGTATGAAGTACTTTTTATTTTATTGAGTCCGGGCATCTCTGCTGGCGGATTTTTATGGTTAATACTCCATCAATATCAACAGTTGCGTAATATCATCGGTGATTGGTTTTTAGATAGAAATTATATGTGGATGTTTAAATACGCATCGGTATGGATTTCTTCACAACGCTGGAATCAGCATTATAATTGGTTAGATGTGAGCATGATTACTTTTTATATGATGTCTTATGCTATTGTTGTGGCACTTATTTCGAGTATACTTATCACTATAACGGCTTTCTTATTGCGCACAAAATCACAACCTTTTAAAACCAATTTTCTTATACTCACCTATCAATATACACCTGTTGCAATTTTATCCATTGTCATTGGTTTGTGCGGTAAGTTTTTTCAAGTCATGGCGCATGATTTTCACATGCCGGCACAGCTTATTATTTCAATCAAGTCAATTTTATTGGCATTGAGTATTTTGT
This sequence comes from Pseudomonadota bacterium, assembly GCA_039190005.1. Taxonomy (GTDB): domain Bacteria; phylum Pseudomonadota; class Gammaproteobacteria; order UBA12402; family UBA12402; genus JBCCYM01. Next base: position 4,080 of record JBCCYM010000089.1, on the reverse strand, counting down.
GGACAATCTATTTAACTGGACGAGTGATCAAGAAAATTAGTCAAAAATCACGGTTCATTAAATATATAGGCTTTAGTGTTCTTTTAATTAATATGAGCATTATTGTTGTGATGTGGTGGCCTGCGATCGCGGATCATAAATACATGTCGCAAGTTGAAAAAATCCGGAAACACATCGTGATTCCGGGCTAGTTTAAATTAAATCAATAAGAGGAGTAAAAATGAAAGTTAATATATCTAAGTTATTGTTAACGTTAATGCTAAGCTTTTTAGTAGGATCCGTCTACGCGGATAATCCTATTTCTGGAGTCAAGAAGATTCAGGGTAAAGTTGAAGCTGACTTGATTTGGGTAGAACCTGTGACAATGGAACCTACCGTGACAACTGGTGTCGTGGCTCATGGTCGCGGACTTAACAGAAAGCCTGATATTCATAATGAACTTGATCAACATGAACTTAAAGGTACAAAGATGGGTTTTGGTGCGGGCGGTTGGCTCTCTAATTGCCAAGTTGCTTGTGTGATCGTTAAAGGTCAAAAAACACCGCTTAAAGATAAAGACGGCAAGCAACCATGGTTTGTTGTGTTTTCAATGATGAGTATGGTTGCCAACGATGGTCCTCACTATGGGCGCAATGTCGCTTTAGATGGTCCAGGCACTTATTATGAGACCTGTCAGGTTAATCCGCCTGATTGGCTCGGTTTTTTCCGTCATACCGATAAAGCCTCTGGCGTTAGTCCGTTTTTCAAACCTTATGAGATTTCAGGATCATTTAAGTTTATAGGGTCAGGCAAAGCAGGGGGTTATTAATAAGCTTATTCAATAACTATTTTGAATTTCACTTAGTTAATGTGCTAACATATCTATTCAAACTATCATTCCCGTTCAATCGGGAATGATAGGGAGAGAAAGATATGCCGGTATGACCAGCAGAAATTTGAACCCTGAAAAAATTTGAAAATTGTCTACGTATGCAAATACAATACAATCTTTCATTGATTTTAGAAAAGATATTAAAATTATGAATTAATAAATAACAAGAGAGAGATAAGCATGAAAAAAATATTTTTACTGAGTACATTACTCAATGTATTCACCTTTTTTACCTTGGGCAATGTCATCTACGCGCATGGCTATGAGTTTGGTGACGTCGCGAAGACGCCTAACCCTATTCATTCTGTCCATCAAGACGAACACCGTACAGTCTACAATGCTAAGCAATTAGAAACGGCGCTTGCCATCCCGTCAGTCCATTATATCATTGTTGATGGACAAATTTTCTTGCATAAAACACTAGCAGTCGGTGATAAAAGGGTCGTGATATCTGGAACACGACATGCGCAAATTACCGCGCTCCCAAGCCTTGATAACCAAGGTTCTGTTACGATTTTTAATCTTGCGGGTAATCAACCCGTTGAAATTAACCATCTGATTTTGAATACCGAAGATGGTGATAGGTATTCTAAGCTTATAACAAATACACGGCGCATCAGTTTTAATATTGATCTAGAAAATAACACAATTGATGGTTTAGTAAATTTTCAGGTACATTCTTCTGGCAGTTCAAACCTGAAAGTCATTAATAACAATTTCTCTTTCGCAGATAGACCACATAGACAAAAAAACATGCTAGTGAATGCGCTATCGGCAAATGTGTCTTCGAAACAGGCAGTACTAAATGCGGATGTCGAAAATAATTCTTTTTCAGCACCAGCCCCCCAAAAAAATCCGCTTTCAGCGATGACTTTACTTGATCAATATGGGTCTTTAGACATCACTAATATTATAGATAATCGAGTAAACATTGATGATGCGGGCAGTAGCTTTAGTTTATATTTAGGTGGGGGACGCTTTGGCACTATCCATGTTATTGGTGGTATTGAAAATAATCAATTTGGTCAGTCCTCTGTATTGTTGGCTGCTGATGCCAAAACAACTATGTTGATCAATAAATTTGTTGGTAATAATAGCGATGGGGCACAGGTAATGTTTTCTGAGCATGGTATGCCAAAAAAATCATCTTCCGGAGAATATACAATATATGGTAGTGCAATGACAATTTTAACATTCAATGGCAATGATTTTTCTCGTTATTCTTTTGATCAACAGAACCCGGCAGATATGATTCTAATTGGTATTAATAATGGTAAGACTAAAGAAGCAGGATTAGCTGCTTTATCTAAATACAATGATGGTGGAGTATCGAATTTCAACAATATTTTTGGTCTTGTAACCATTGCTGCTAACTTAGGACAAGCAGCTAGTCAGAGTTAACACAATGTTATAGTGCTTTTAAAAATATTGGTATCCTGAGCTTGTCGAAAAAAAGCAGATCATGCCCTCTGATAAGCTTAGGAACCAAGGTAAATTATTTTTAGCATTTTTCAATAAAGAGACAAACGCTTAGCCAAAGTTTCAACAGGATGCTTGAGCGAAGAAAACAATTAAAAAAGAGGTAAAAAATGAAATCGAATCGGCTTACAATACTTATATTTATTTTATCTAGTTGTTTTAGCATAACTGCTTTGGCAAGTGCCAATAATGTGAATGCTAATCTATTGAGTAAGAATAGTTATGACATATCTGCCTGTGATCAACAGTATTTAACGTCAGTCGCTTATAATGGCGTTAAGGTATTAGTGGCAGTTGGAGCACAGGGGACTATTTGTCGATCATCAGATAATGGTCAGACTTGGCGTTTGATAAACAGTGGCATAAATCAGTCACAAAGCCTCTATGGGATTACTTATGGCGATCATAAATTTGTGGCAGTAGGTGATGGCATGATAATGGTTTCTCGTAATGGCATTGTTTGGAAAGTCATCCCAGTAAACGCATCCTATACCTTATTTGGCATTACTTACGGTAATGGAAAATTTGTAGCTGTTGGTGGCGCCGACAACGCTGTCATTCTGACATCTCGTCATGGCATTAAGTGGATCCCCAGTCTATGGACGAAAACCAAAGATGCGCTTATGAGTGTGGTTTCTGGTGATCATAAATTTGTCGCAGTAGGTGATCCTGGTCAAGAAAACCCAGCTATTTTAATTTCTAAAGAAGGTAGAAGATGGTTAAGAAGCACAGCAACCAGTATTGAAGGTTCACTCACTGGTATTGCTTATGATAAGCAAGATAATCGCTTTGTCGCAGTGGGTGACAACGGCGTTTTAAGATCAGATGATGGTGGTTTAACTTGGACGGTTGATGAAAGCAGCGAATTACAATCACTTCAGGGCGTTGCCTATGGTAAGGGTATGTTTGTAGCTGTAGGGCTAGATGGCAAGGTATTTACTTCTACTAACGGAGAAAATTGGCAACCGGTACTTAAAAAAACTAAAAATGCACTATTTGATGTTGTGTATGGGTATTATTATTTCTTGGCGGTTGGAGAAAAAGGAACAATTATAAAACTTTACACGATTTGATCCACAATATGGGATGTAGTTGCAGTTGAGTAAGTCGAAGGGATTTCACCCTCAGCTGACTCAATTGCAACAAGTCCTTATTATTTTATAATGTTAAAATAATAAGATAAAAGAATGATATCAGGACAACAATTGATTCACCAAGTGGGTTAAATGTACTTAGCATAACAAAATTTTACGTTGGTTTTTCTATATGTTGATTGGCGATTGAATAAGTACAACTAAGATAGACAAAAATTAACAACTATTGACTGTTAACAACCGCGCTATCCTGCGCAGGGAGTGGCAATCCTGCCGGTTTTTGATAGTAACTACTTACAAAAAGTAAACAACTGTTGTAAAAGGTCACAGTGTGGGAGTATCTAAATATTACTCCCGCCACCGCTCACCATAATTAAGTATAACGTAATAAAATTATTCAACATCCGTTTAAATATGTCCAGCATAAGTTCCGATGCCAAAAACTTGCTCTGATAATATCCGTTAGGTGTCAGGTTATTTTAATTTTGGCATTTGTTGTGAGGAATAGTTTTCTAGCGTCTATTTTTAAAAATAGCTGATCGAGGGGTAAGTTATAAGCCATTGAAAAATGGTGGCCTGAGGTGGAATCGAACCACCGACACAAGGATTTTCAGTCCTTTGCTCTACCGACTGAGC
>JBCCYM010000088.1:0-5302 GCA_039190005.1 Pseudomonadota bacterium | reverse complement strand
TATTATCTAGTATTTAAATTGAAATAGCAATTAAATGTTAAGATGGCATGAATGATTACGTTTTTTTGTCCAATTTTTGGTAGTCTTACAGTCCCAGTAAGTCGCATAATGTTCAAAAGCTGCAAATAAACTCTATCTATGAGAGAAACAGTAATAAATAATAACTGTCATTACGAAAAAATTGGTTGACAACAAAATCAACTAAAAACTTGACATCAATCTAATTTTATGATTTTATACTTAAAAACAAGCGCTGATTTGAACACAGCTTGCAGGCGCTCTAAAATAATATAGCTAAAGCGTGGGCAATTCTTTATGCTTCCCCGTTTTAGTTATCAAAAAATAAGATAATGATTGGGTATGGGGTATGATTGAACTCAAAAATGTCAGCAAAACGTATTGCCACAATGGACGTAAAATTCCGGCACTTGATGATATTAACCTCAAAATCAATGCCGGTGAAATATTTGGCATCATCGGTCACAGTGGCGCCGGCAAAAGTACGCTGATACGTTGTATCAATCTACTCGAACCCATTGATAACGGTGAAGTGATTGTCGACCAGCAAAGCCTCACCCAACTATCATCAGCGAAACTACGACAGGCGCGTCGACAAATGGGTATGATCTTTCAACATTTTAATCTTATCAGTAATTACACGGTTTACAAAAATGTGGCATTGCCCTTAATACTCAAAGGCACAAAAAAATCGATCATTAAAGAAACCGTATTACCTTTACTTAAATTGGTTGGTCTGGAAAATAAGCATAACCGTTATCCAGCACAACTCAGTGGCGGGCAGAAACAGCGTGTCGCCATTGCCCGCGCTTTAGTCACGCAGCCTAAAGTATTGCTCTGTGATGAAGCCACCAGCGCACTGGATCCTGAAACCACAGCGTCTATACTGGATTTACTTAAAGAAATTAACCAACAATATCATATCAGCATTGTCATTATCACTCATGAGATGCAAGTCATCAAACAAATTGCCGACCGAGTCGCGGTTATCAGTGAGGGACGCATTATTGAGGAAAACAATGTCATTGACCTGTTCATGCGACCTAAAACTGAAATCAGTAAAAATTTTGTCAGCACCATTCTTGGTCACCAACCGACAGAACTACTAACCAATCACCTCACGCAAACACCAGAAAATAGTAAAGCAATTATGGCACGCTTACTATTTCATCAAGATTCAACCGAAGCGCCGGTAATTACCGATTTAATTAAAAATTTTGATGTCACTGTGTCCATTCTAAAAGGGACTGTGGAAATTATACACAATCAAACAATAGGGATACTATTTGTCGAAATATTAGGCGATCCTAGCAAATTCGAACACATAGATAATTATTTACAGCAAGAAAACGTTGACTTTGAGGTGTTAGGTTATGTCGCATGAAATCATCATTGCTTGTGTACAAACATTTTACATGGTATTTATGTCGGTATTGGTTTCCAGTATTATCGGCATTCCTTTAGGGATATGGCTAGAAACCAGCAAACCTGGCAATGTGCTAGAAAACGCCTATTGCCATCGTATTCTTGATATTATTATCAATATTGGCCGCTCCATTCCATTTATTATTCTTCTGATCGCTATTATTCCTTTTACGCGTTTAATTGTCGGCACATCGATCGGCACAACCGCGACAATTGTACCGCTAACGGTTGGCGCCATTCCATTTGTGGCACGATTGACGGAAACCTCACTCATGGAAGTCCCCAAAGGCCTAATTGAAACCGGTTTGGCCATGGGCGCGACTTCCGGACAAATTATCACCCGATTTCTACTTCCGGAAGCATGGCCTGGCATTATCAGCGGCATTACCATCACGGCGATTGCCCTGGTTAATTATTCCGCTATGGCCGGTGCTGTTGGCGGAGGCGGTTTAGGCGATGTTGCCATCCGCTATGGTTATCAACGATTCCAAACCGGGGTAATGGTGATTACCATCGTTATCCTGGTCATTTTTGTACAGCTGATCCAATTTACTGGTGATTTTTTTACTAAAAAACTTAATAGAGGAGAGAAGTTGAAATGAAAAAATTATTAACATTACTACTATTTTTTTCATCAACACTACTATTCAGCGGTTGCCATAAAAGCGATCAGGCCAACAGCATTTCCGTTGGCGTGATGGCGGGCAAAGAAACTGACTTGATGGTAGCCGCGCAAAAAGTCGCGCTACAGCGCTACGGATTAAAAGTGAAAATTGTCAGGTTCACGGATTATTCCGTACCGAATCGCGCGCTTTCTGAGGGGTCAATTGATGCCAATTCCTTTCAGCATAAACCATTTCTCGACGCTGATGCCAAAGCACATGGTTATAAGCTGGCAGTAGTGGGTAAAACATTTGTTTTTCCACTGGGAGTCTATTCGAGAAAAATTAAAAATCTCAGCCAACTGCCAGAAAACGGCATTATTGCCATCCCTAGTGATGTCAGTAATGAAGCAAGATCCTTACTGTTATTACAGAAAGGTGGTGTCATCCAGTTACGCCCCAATGCGACCATTACAGCGACACCTAAAGATATTATTGCTAATCCAAAACATATCCAATTTAAGAAACTGGATTCCGCGGACCTCGCTCGAACCTTACAGGATGTTTCAGCCGCGGTGATTAATAATACTTTCGCTGAATCAGCTGGTTTATCGCTAAAAGATGCTATTTATAAAGAAGGGTCTGACTCACTTTACACCAATTTACTTGTCACCCGCGCAGGCGACGAGAATAAACCTACAGTGAAAGAGTTACTCGAATCAATTCAATCCCCCCAAGTAGCCGCTGCCGCGGAAAAGATTTTTCATGGCGGCGCTGTTCCGGGTTGGAAAGAAGAGAAAAGTAATCCGACAAACAGTTAGTTAGAAAGATAATTAACCACCTTTCGACAAGCGTTATGCCCTGAATTCATCGAAAGGTGGTCCCTGAGCCTGTCGAAGGGCGGTCCCTGAGCTTGTCGAAGGGCGGTCCCTGAGCTTGTCGAAGGGTACAGGTAAATTCTAATTAGAAGTGGGACTTTGCGCTAAGAGGAGTAGTTTTCCAACTTTTATAGTCTCATAAAGTATAAAAAAGGAGATTTTGAAATGACAAAATCTAAGGCTGGGTGTTGTTCAACTCAGATTAAACCTAAACTGGGACGTAAAACCATCTCAGTAAGATCGCATAAGCGATCTACACCTAAAAAACTACCTAATTCTTGTAAGAAATAGGTGATTTCGATTAAGTACCTTACTTCAAGAAAAAAATTTGCAATTAGATATAAGATATATTATATATGGAGATAATGACGATGGAAAAAATACTTATTTCAATGCCAGATCAGCTTACTGCTCGAATGAGAGCCGCTATTCCCGTGCGACAACATAGTAAAACATTTACTCGTTTGATAGAAAAAGAAATCAAAAACGGGAAAAGGCTCTTTATGAATGCGCTACTTCTGTTGAAAAAGACACGGTTCTACGTCGTGAGATGAAAGACTGGGAGTTAGAGTTACCTTGTCGAAAATAGTCAATTTCGGTAATGTTTTTACTTTAGGTGTATCTGCAAAACTAAGTTATTGAAATATCTTAAATAAAAATTCATCATTTTTCAGAAATGGCATAAAACAATAACAGCTGGTAAAAATATATTCATAATAATATCAGATAGTTACTACTTTCTACCGAACTTTACTACCGCATTTGCAGTTTCAGCCGATCATATCTCAATCTCCCGACGAACAAAAATTTTCCTCGTTAGACAAAGAAGTAGAAGTGAGAATTCCATAATCTTCAGGTGAAACACCCACTTCTTCATTAGGTTCAAGGGAGTAAATATAAGCAGGAGTATTCTTTCTTACTGGAGCATGCACAATGGCACTATCAATATAACCCACATTATTATTTGAATCACAAACCCATACAGCAGGCGAATTACCATATCCAACTTTTCTTGTCGAACACTTATTAGGCTTTACAGTCTCTTTGTGACAGCCAAAAGGTACGTTTTTATCGCATCCACTTTCATAATCATTAATACATCCGCTCGCACTCCAGATAACTGTTATATTGTCATAAGTTTTGTTATAAACGAATGCATCTTGCTTCCCTTCCAATTGATTGCTGTAAAAAACCCCTGTATTTGGCAGTGAAAATGTAATCTGAGAAATTGCATTATTTTCAGAGTCGTTGACGGGTTTTTGAGTTACTATTGCTGTGACTGACGTATTAGGCTCTACTATAGAGTTTGGCATTTGACGTACAAAAAACACGCTCGACTTTTCGCCAATGGGTTTAAGGCTCATGATAAGTCCTTTCGTTCTTGTGTTACCAGTATTAACAATCGTAAAAATATACTCCACATTTCCATTGGGGAGTATTTTTTCTTCCCGAGATACCAGTAATGGACTACTGTGTACAACAATTTCACTCAAATTGTTATCATCGCCAAAAACAGCCTTGTTTCCATATACTGGCATTGAGAATGGAATCATAGAAGAAAAAAAACACAAAGCGACAAACTTAATTACTTTACTCATAAGCACTAACCTCATTTAACCTCTATTATAGTATAGCACATTAGAGCCAAAGTCTAAGTTGTGCGATTATGAAATTCGAATTACGGCTGAAACTGCAGTTTCAGCCAACAATCTAATTTTCCATCATGACTATTTTATAAATAATGGCTTAGCTTTTCTAAAGGTTAAAAACCGTCCATGCGCAATCAGCCCCCATAGATTGCTTTTGGTCTGAGCATGGTATTATTATGTAAAAAGTAAGATGATTGTGATTATCACTCCTAAGTTAATTTCTTCTTTTCCATGGCTTAGTTTCAAGGGGATCATTTTCGGCATTGCTGTTTACGCCATAGGCATTTAAGCCAACCATATTTGCAACGCTCGTATCATTTGCATTACATTCATTAGAGGCACAGTTAGAATTAGCGTCATGTATATCAAATGATACAGAAGAAGGGGCCGTACCGGTCGACCATACAACAACGCTACACCCTGGCTCAACCATCCAGTCATCTGGTGTTCCAGGTACTGAAACCGTAAGGATGTCCGATTGTGTGCCATTATGTACAGGATAACAGCCAGTCATTTTCCCAGCGTGTCTTTTAATATAAGGCGAAATTCTTCTACAAAACTGTTTCCCAGAGCTAGCATTTAAACCAGGCGTCTCAGGAGTACACCATTGATCACCTTGAAATTTAGTGTCAATAGTATTTGCAAAACTTACTACATATGTAAAAGAAGCAATTATAGTAATTACTAAGAGTTGAGTTTTTTTCATTATGATTTTCCCCTTTAATTTTTC
>JBCCYM010000087.1:0-5479 GCA_039190005.1 Pseudomonadota bacterium | reverse complement strand
TTGGTTAGGCAATCAGGCAGCCAAACACCCAAAGTTATTTGCACATTGGGCAATTGGCATCAAACCACCGGTTCGAGCAAGAAGAGCCGTATGACGGGAGACTGTCACGTACGGTTCTGTGAGCAACTGAGGGTGAAACTCTCTCGGTTGACTCGACTGTCGGGGAACCCGTCTTTGGGTATAGCAATTAAATATTTGATGCTAGAATTTTCAATTTATTCGCATTTACTTGTTGACAATTTATTCTAATTTAGACTAAACTGTAAAATATAGATTAGTTGATGAAATGGGGAAAACCAATTTGAAAACCACTCTTAAAGATATGATCCCAGTAGCAGAAGCTATTGCTTGTCTCTTACACCCTTTTGCAGAAGTAGTGATCCATGATTTGCAAAAAGATCAGGTGGAAGCAATCTACAATCCAATTTCTCAGCGCGAGGTGGGTGATGACTCCTATCTTGATCGTTGGGATTTCACCATTGATCCAAAAGAAAACATTATTGGTCCATATGAAAAAATGAATTATGATGGGAGAAAATTAAAATCTATCAGCATTGTTTTGCGAAATAACAGCAAAAAAGCTGTAGGATTCTTATGTATTAATATGGATATATCAATATTTGATCATTATCAGCAAACACTCAAACTGTTTCTTAATAATAATGATCCAACTCTTTCTGAAGAAAAACAAAGCTTATTTAAAGACGATCTTTATGAGCAGATCAATCAATTCATACAGCATTACTGCCAAAGTCAGCATCTGAGTATTAGCTGCTTAGATAGAGAACATAAACAAATCATTGTGCGACAACTAAAAGAAAAAGGCGCTTTTAATGGTAAGAATGCTAGTGGCTACATTGCTCGCATTCTAAACATTAGTCGGGCAACTGTTTATAACTATTTTAAAGAAACGGAGAATAAAACATGATGATAAAAGCACCATTCTGGCAAGTTGATTCATTTACAACTAAGCCGTTTAAGGGAAATCCGGCTGCTGTATTTATATTATCTGATCAGATTAGTGATGAATTAATGCAGAATATTGCTACTGAGATGAATCTCTCAGAAACTGCTTATATAGTATTACGAAAAAATGGCAATCCGCTATTGCGATGGTTTACGCCTGCATTTGAAATTGATTTATGTGGTCATGCAACACTGGCTGCAGCGCATATATATCTTAATGAATGCCATCCTGAACTTGACCAGATTACTTTTGATACAAAAGTTGCAGGTCCACTAAGAGTTGCCAGAAACAAAGAACATTATATGATGGATATGCCAGCTCGACCTGGTAAAAAAATAGATTTAGAAGATATTCCAACATCAATCCTTACTGCATTAAATGTAGATGAGCAGCCAATCGAAGTTTATCAAGCCCGAGATCTAATGCTGATATATAAAAATGATAAAACTATTTATACCATGCAACCAGATTTTCATGTGCTGAGAAACTATAAAAAAATCATTGTGACCGCAAAATCAAGTGATAAACATTATGATTTCATCTCAAGATTTTTCTGTTCTGAAATTGGAATCAATGAAGATCCTGTTACAGGATCAGCTCATTGCACTTCCGGCCCTTATTGGGCAAAAGCATTTCAAAAAAATCATTTAATTGCTTATCAAGCTTCCAATCGGGGTGGTGAGCTCATATTGGATATTGAAAAAGATCGCGTCAATATTACTGGCTCAGCAGTTACCATCTTTAATGGAGAATCTAGAATATTAGTTGAATTAATAAGTGTGAAGCAAGAGAAATCATTATCATGGATCAAAAAATATTAATTCACATAAGTATAAAATCATTCAAGATATTTTCGGTGACAAGTTTTTTAAGATAGAGGGTAAAAAAATGATTACGCAACGACAAAAAATGGATAGTCAAAAGATAGGGAGTCTGACAGAGAAATGGTTAACAATCAGTTGTGCTAATTTGCGTAATAAATTAAGAGAGCACCGATTCAATATTAGCAAGAAAAATAAAAAAAACAGAAAGATCATAAAATGTTAGTGCTTACTAGAAAATTTGGACAGGACATTATTATTGGTGATCAGATTGTCAATATAAAGATACTCGATATCAAAGGTGATGAGGTCAAAATTGGCATTGATGCTGCTAAAGAAATTCCTATTTATCGCAAAGAAATATATGACAAGATTCATCAAAAAAATTTAAAGACACAGAGGAAAACATAAAACATTTGGAGGTAATTTATGAATAATACTGAATCAACACAAAAATATGTTTCTGATCAAAAAATTCATCGCACAAATCATATTTTACAAGAAGATTTGTTGAATCTATTAAATGGAAACTATGCTGCCATCACCATATCAGGTTATTATAATCAAACGCTTTCATCAAAGATTGCTGATCGAATATTAAAGCGTGATATTAATTATTATAAAAACGCACCGGATATTGGGCGTGTTGGAATTGCCTACTTTGAAGTAGAAAATAATCCAAATACGATGTTAAAATATTATCAACAGGCACTGCCTAGCATTAAAATATTGCGTGATATTTTTGATCCTTATATTTCACCACTTGATAAATTACGTCTTGACTTGCAAGAAACTTGGCAGGCTGGTGCAAATCTAGAGAATATTCATGGACAACAAATGTTTGTTGGTTTGTGTCGTGTGATGGAACCAGGAATTGACGTGTTGCCTCATCAAGATATTCTTCGCCGAGACGCAAAAGATGTACTTAGCGCTTATAGTCTAGAAAAGCAACTGGCTGCGAATATTTATTTACAAGTTCCAGAAAAAGGTGGTGAATTAGAACTTTGGTTATACAGTGCAACAGATCAAGAATACGAGCAATTACGTAGTGCAGGTAGTTATGGAGTTCCACGCGAAAAGCTACCAAAAGCTACCATCCAGATAAAACCAAATATTGGTGAACTTATTCTATTCGATGCCACACAATTTCATGCTGTTCGACCGAGTATCGGCACAAGCCGTCTGTCCATTTCCTGTTTTATTGGTTATAGAGGCGCACATCGTCCATTGACGTATTGGAGTTAATTAGGAAATGTAGAGAGGGAAGATATGAAGCTAGAAAGAAAAGTAGGTAAATTTAGTTTATTATGTATGGCATTAGGAGGGATGATTGGATCAGGTTGGTTGTTTGGTCCTTATTATGCTGCAAAAATTGCTGGCCCCATGGCTATTTTTTCCTGGATATTAGGAGGTGTAATGATGATGTTTGTTGCTCTTACATTTGCTGAGCTAGCAACACTTTTCCCAGAATCTGGTAGTATGGTGAGATTTCCACATAAGAGTCATGGTGCATTTGTTAGTTCAACCATGGGATGGATGATATGGTTATCGAGTGTTGCAGTGGTGCCAATTGAGACATTAGCACTGTTGCAGTATGCTCAGAACTATTTACCATTCTTAATGCAACATACTGATTTGGGTTATGTTCTAACACATACCGGTATGTTAATTGCTGCGATTATTATGCTAATCATTTGCATCTTAAATAACTTTGGTGCCCACATAACTGCTAAGTCAAATGGTTTATTAGTATTATTAAAATTATTGGTGCCACTAATGACAGCTATGCTACTAGCTTATTCAGCCTTCCATATCAGTAATTTTTCATTTAATGGAACAGGAGGAGGCACTAATTTGAAAAATATTTTAATGGCATTGCCAATGGCAGGAGTAATATTCTCTTTTATTGGTTATAGTCCAGCATTACAACTTGCTGGTGAAGCAAAGCATCCAAAATTCTCAGTGCCACTCGCTATTATTGGATCATTATTGTTTACTATCTTATTTTATGTATTTATTCAAACAATTTTTATCGGTGCTCTCAACCCAAACGATCTTACACATGGTTGGGCAGCACTAAGCTTTAAAGGGGATGCAGGACCATTTGCCGGTATTGCAGCAGCATTGGGATTAGGGTGGCTGGTTTATGTTTTATACGCTGATGCTATATTTTCACCCTTTGGCACAGCATTTATTTATACTGCTTCAACAGCAAGAATTAATTATGGGCTAGCCGAAAATGGATTTTTTCCTACTGTATTAAAAAATCTGAATCGTTATGGTGCACCTGCTATCAGCATTCTACTGAATTATATAGTTGGCTTGTTCATGCTGTTGCCTTTCCCAGGGTGGCAGTCTATGGTGGGATTTTTAGTCTCTGCAATTGTATTAGCCTATGGTATTGGTCCACTTGCGCTGATTCGATTACGTCAAATACAGCCAGAAACACATCGTTCTTTTAAACTACCTTGTGCTCAGTTGATGACATTGCTTGCTTTTTATTGTTGCAACTTGATTGCATACTGGACAGGATGGCACACGATTAAACATTTGCTGATCATGATTGCGATTGGTTATATTCTTATGTTGGGAGGAAGTTACTTTAGAAAGCAAAAAATAGATTTTAAATTAGAAAATGGTTACTGGCTGGTAATCTACTTTATTGGTTTAGGTATGCTATCTTATCTTGGCAGTTTTGGTGGAGGCATCAATTTACTACCATTTGGTTGGGATTTTCTGGTTATAGGGTTATTCTGTCTGATATTTTTTTACTGGTCAAAACATAGTCAATCTGTATTGAAATTTTTTCAAATAAATTTATTTAATCTTTCAGGTGATCAAAAATATGAGACAAAAAAAATTAGGAACAAATAGTTAAGCAAGATGAGTGTGTTTATTAATATTGCAATCATTCAATTTTTAGCATTGATGTTGCCAGGCCCTGATTTTGCATTGGTTGTTCGAAATGCATTATGCCTATCCAGACGAACAGCTTTCTTTACAGCACTGGGATTGGCCTTTGGCATGGCTACTACTGCTTTGCTCTGTGCATTTTTATTGCCAATTTTTATTGCCCATGAGAAACTGTTAATTAACATTGTGCGTTTTTTGGGAGCAATTTATTTAATTTGGCTAAGTAGTCGACTATTGCCTTATTGGTATATATCACCTTATCAAAAAAGTGATAATAAAATAAAAGAAAAATTTAGTATCCATGTTTCAAACAAACAAGGATTAATACAAGGTTATCTTTGCAATATTAGCAACCCAAAATCATGGCTCTTTTATATCAGCCTATTTTCATTAGTGATTGCAAAGAATATTTCGTTTTTTTGGCGAAGTTTAAGTGTCATTGAAATGTTTTTAGCAGGATGGTTATGGTTTACACTAGTTGTGTATTTTTTGACCGGAGAAAAACTTAAACAACGACTTAACTATTTTAACGAACTGCAAACCTGGACCAATCGAATTGCTAGCGTGTTGTTCTTAGTTTTTGCAGTATTGTTGATTTTTCTGTAAAAGAGTGTAGTTAAAGTCGAGTCAACCGAGGGAGTTTCACCCTCAGTTGCTCACAGAACCGTACGTGACAGTCTCCCGTCATACGGCTCTTCTTGCTCGAACCGGTGGTTTGATGCCAATTGCCCAATGTGCAAATAACTTTGGGTGTTTGGCTGCCTGATTGCCTAACCAA
>JBCCYM010000086.1:0-5662 GCA_039190005.1 Pseudomonadota bacterium | reverse complement strand
CCTTTGACTTGTCTTCATCTGTCGCAAATGGATTCGCTATAAATCGCTCCGACGTTAACTCCCCTTCATTCAAATAACCTCGCGCCAAGCCCGCGCCACCTATATATAACTCACCAATTGTGCCGATTGGCACAGGGTTTAAATATCTGCCGAGAATATAGACTTTGCTGTTTTGTATGGGACGGCCTATTCCTTTACTTAACCGTGATGAGCTTTTTTCATATATTGCCTGCACCGCTGTTACTGTTGCTTCAGTTGGACCATACTCATTAACAAACAATGTCACACTTGATCCTTGCTGTAATAAATGCATTGGACACAGCTCAGCACCTGAGATCAATCGCTTCACTGTTTTTAGTTGATCTAATGAGAAATTCTGCAAATACGAGGGGGTCGAATGCAAATGTGTAATCTCGTGTTTATTACTATAAGCAACTAAATCATCATATCTAAGAAGCATTCTTTTAGATATAATATGTCCTTGATTACCACTTAGTAAGGTTAAATACATCTGTTCTACTAACGCGTCAAAAACATAAGATGCTAATAAGCCAATTTTTTCAGTATTAGGTCTAAAATTAAATGATCGTTTTTGATTTACATACAAATTAACAACCGCTCTCTGCTCAACCATCACCCCTTTAGGGTTCCCCGTCGTCCCTGATGTGTAAATCACATACGCTAAATCTGTTGCTTGACTATAACATTTTAGATTCGTCTCTTGCTCTTGGTAATAAGTATTCTGCTCACCATCCAATGCAATCAGTCGTACCTCACTATCTTTTACTTCACCCATTAATTGATTCAACCGTCTGGTATAGCATAGCTGTGTCAGCACTAACTGTGATTGTGTGTCAACTAACATAAATCGCATCCGCTCATCTGGATAAGTGGGATCCATTGGCACATACGCGCCCCCCGCTTTGAGCGTGGCAAGAATGGCAATAACCATTTCCAAGCTCCGATCCAAACAAAGCGCTATCAAGGTATCCGGCTTGAGTGTGGTTTTCGTCTGTGCCTTGTACTGCTTTCGCAGATAACGCGCTAACTGATTGGCATGCTGATTCAGTTGTTGATACGTTACTTGCCGCTCCTCAAACACCAAGGCGATATTATGCGGTGTACGTTTGACCTGCGCTTCAAATAACTGACTGATCGTTCTATTTTTTGGATAATCTCTATCAGTCTGATTCCAGTCGTAAATAATCTGTTGATATTCCTGTTGTGATAAAACTGAATACTCTCTAAGCTTGATAGTATTGACGGTTGTTTGATTGAGTAATGCCTTTAATTTTTTAACAAATGTTTTGATGAATACCGGGTCAAATTTCCCGGCGTCATATTCAAGCAACCCAATAATAGTTTGATTGGATCTTGGATCATATTGCAGGCAAAAATCATAAACACTCTCTTGTTGGCGCACTAAAGATACGACCTCTGTTTCTAAATGAATTAATGGCAAGCCTTGTGCATTCAAATTGGTTTCAACTAGCCCTACATTAAAATAACTGGCATTAGGTTCATTGCGTATGCTGCGTTGATCATGAATAATATCAGTTAATAGATACCACTGGTGTGTTTTACTGGTTTTACGCTGTGCTGTTAACTTAGCAATTAAATCTTGCAATGTCTGCGCCGACTCAAATTGATAGACCATCGGCAAATTATTAACAAAACAACCGGTCACCTGTGCAAATCCACGCGGGCGCATATTAATCGGATAGCTAATCGCAAAAGCGTTACTATTGCCATATTTCGATAAAATTAACCCATATAAAGCAGCCAAGGTGACAAACAAGGTTGTTTTATTGGTTCGTGCCAGGTCTTTTAAATGTTGAGTTTCTTGCTCTGAGAACTGAAAATAATAACTCCCCTGTTTGGCAGTTAATTGCTTTTTTGAGATTGGTCGCTGTGGCAATTCTAAGTTCAGTGAAATTTTCTCACCCAGCAACTGTTGCCAGTACTGTGATGTTGCCGCTTGATCTTGACTTGCCAAATAGACCTGCTCAGCTTCAACAGCCTGAGAAAAAGAGACTACCTTTGGTTGATATGTCTGATTTGTGACAATTGCGCTGTATCTTGCGGCAATTTCCTGCGAGATGACCATCGCTGATACCGCGTCAGCAATAACATGATGCGCAGATATCACAAAATAATAACTGTTAGACTTTTTTTGCGTTACCAGATAAAAGCGCAATAAAGGACCTTTGTTTAAATCAAATGGTTCATAGAGTAACTGTTCAATCATTTCATCAGAATGTTGATGACAGTGGAGTACTTTGTAATATTGATCTATTTTAAATACTCTGTGCTCACTTTGATCACCCGCGTCATTATAAATGGCGCTAGCTAATTGATGCGCTCGGATAAAATCTTCACATGCTTTTTTAATTGCTTGATGGTCAAGCTTCCCTCTCAGCTTATTTACTAACGACACGTTATATTTGCTGCTGGTTGGATTAAGCTTCCATTCAACAAAAAAGCGTTTCTGGTAAATTGAAATAGGTATTTGCTGAGTATCGTGTTTATGTTTCATCTGATGGTTTAATTACTTTTTTATTTTTATTTTTGGATAAATCCAATAGCTGATCCGCTATTGAGAAATAAACGTCATCATGACTGACCACAACAATGGCTTTTCCCCTCTTTTTTAAATCAGCAATGATTTGCGTATAAAATATTTCACGAAAACGCGGATCCTGGTCAGCGGCCCATTCATCAAAAATATAGATCGGGCGATCTTCTAATAAGGCTAAAATCAACCCCAATCGCTTCTTCTGACCATAAGACAAATGATCCGATTTGATAAGATTACCCGCCTCTACCTGTAGCTTATCCTGTAGCTCGAATTGTGCTAGATAACTATGAAACAGTGGTAGCTTTTCCTCAAAATCAGGCACTAGAGCTCGTCTAAAAATATGCGGTGCCTGGTAAATCACTGAGAACAAGGATTGGTAGTGTTCAGTTATCTTGATTGCTTTTCCATCTAGTCTGATTTCACCATCAGTAGGCAGATAGAGTCCGGTAATGAGTTTAATTAATGTTGATTTACCACAGCCATTCTGTCCGGTAATAAAAATGACCTTTCCTGGCGTAATTTCAAAGTCAAAACAAGGACTCTTAAACTCGGTTGTTTGCCCTTGTGAATAATAATAAACCACTGTATCAAGCTCGATGCTAGTAAATGACGAAAGTGGCGGTTTTGAGTGAGCATCTGCTATGGGCTCTTTAGTAGTAATCAACGCTATTTTGTCCAATGCCGTATAAGCAGCAAATAGTGTGCTGGTTGAAATAATCAAGAAATTCAGCGGCGCAAACAACATTAACAAGGGCATAATCAGATGAAATGGGTGAGGATGAGTTTGCGAATTCAGAAAATATACCAACGCTGCAATTGTTGTATACATCACCAACCAGAACCAAGTAATCAATGCCTGATTGTATTTCCAAGTCCTTGTCTGACACTCATGGTAATAACTCAATAAAGGAAGCGAATCCTCTTGATAAAACAATTGCCGCTTCAAGCGGCTCACTTTCAATTCACGCAAGCCTTTGACTAAATCCTGAAAATTACCCGTCACCTGATCAAAAGCCTCACGCGTGTTAGCATAATGTCTCTTGACATAGTGTTGAAATCCATAGGAAAGTGACATGCCAATGAACATTAGCAATAAAAATATCCCCGTCTCCCGCCAAGATAGTATCAGCATATAGACAATCACAATACTAATCATGAAGATATTGATAATTAGCCGTGGCAATAACATGGCAAATTGTTGGACTTTTTCCATATCATCATTGTTAATCGAATATAGCGCCTCTTCACCCACCACCTGTAAATGATAGTAATCATGGGCAAAAATATCACGCTGGAGGCGCAGACGAAGCGCTCTTACAATCTCATTGGTCAAGCGAGCACTGGCACCAAATGAGAGATAGTTAATCCCCAGATAAAAAAGAATACACAAAACAAGTAACAGAATATAAATACCATGCCCTTGGATTGCCACAATCTGATGGGTATGATTAATCAGCATAATAAACAGCAGGCTTGCGATCCCCGCACCTATCCCGGCAATGACAGTTAGATAAATGAGATGTTTATTGGTATCTGAGAGTAATTCCCTAATTTGGGCGATCATGTCTGCACCTCTGGCTTTGATAGATATTTAAAGCTACTGTCTACTAAAATGGTCACAAGATTGATTAATTCCCCCTAGTTGACGCCACATAAATGCTCCGACACAAAGACACCTTGAGTGTCTCAAAGGGCATTTTAAACGCTATGCTTGAATGCAAGCATTGAATATTATAGATACAATATACTGAAAAATAGATCATCTTGCTATCATTCTGTTGTTATAACACTTGCTGATAGATTAATTCAACCTTTAAGGTATGAAAGAAACTCTCAGTCATAACATTATCGCAAAAGTTCCCTCTACGACTCATGGCGCCCATTCGTTGATAATCCTTTATAATTCTCTGATATCGTTTGGAACAGTACGGACTGCCACGATAATTATTCGCCTCTTTTTCTAAAAAAGTGTCATGTTAGTTAATAATTTCTCCAGTTATCTTTAATTTATGAGATAATTCACCCGATCGCCAACTAGTGCCAATAGTTTATAGACTAGTACACATGTCAATACGACAAACCATCCCAATGTTTTTACCTTGCGGGAATTTTGCGGGGATGGCAAGTACTCTCAGAGGTTCTCAGGAGCTGTTGGCAATGGAATCCGCGACAAAAAGTGTTAAATTTTCAATACCTTATGTTTTGCGCGCAAATCTTTTAACCAGTTGGTCATAGATTCGAATCCTATACGCTCCACCAATGTTTTCAACAAATTTCAAACTGTTTGGTCGACTGTCGCATCCTACCTTTGCGGGAGTTTTGCGGAGGTCATGCTTTCCCTACTATTTTGATACCAAGAGTAGCCCATAATGCTGCTGTTCACATCACCACCATGACTCATGCTACCACTATCAAAGTCATCACCACCATTAAAACCATCACCTCTGTCATCCACACTGTTAGAATCACTGCCATCTCTTAGAGATTTTGAGACGCACTTATGACCACAGTCGGCTATACTCGCGTTTCATCGACAGGGCAAAAATTAGCAGTTCAAATTGACAAACTCAAAGCACATGGCTGTCAGAAAATTTATCAAGAGAAAATCAGTGGTGTTGACCAAAATCGTCCTCAACTCAAAGCTTGCTTGGATTATTTACGTGAGGGCGACACACTGGTTATCCCAAAATTCGACCAGCTTGCTCGTTCCACCAGTCATTTTGGTCGGATTGTTGATGACGGCCAAAAGCAAGGGATTCACCTTGTCGTACTTGACCAAGCCATTGATACAAGCAGGTCTACTGGTAAGCTGATGTTTCACATGCTCTCTGCTTTTGCTGAATTTGAAAATAATTTGAGGAAAGAACGGCAGATGGATGGCATTCGCCAAGCTCAAGCATCTGGTATCCAACTTGGTCATCCTAGAACTATTACTAAAGAAATGATAAACAATATGAAGAAAGATCGCAAGGCAGGGATGACGATTAGTGAAATTATGGGTAAGTACAGCGTGAGTAAATCGTCTGTTTATAGAGCAATAGACTAGGAAAAATAAATTTTTAGAAATTTATTTTGCTAGTTTAT
>JBCCYM010000085.1:0-5771 GCA_039190005.1 Pseudomonadota bacterium | reverse complement strand
GCTTTGGCTTCGACAAGCTCAGCCATCTTATACGTTGATTTTAAGGTTTAAACCCAATTGATTTTTCATAGTTATATGATACATTATATTATGTTTTATATAGTTATGAAATATTAGTATACAAAATCGCAAATGGGGTTAAACTAAACTATATCAACTTAATCTGTAATTATTTTTGGACAAATAATGATTATCCAAGCCCAAAAAAAATTCAACATAGGTGGCATACCTACGTTAAAAATGAAAAATCTATCATCTTGACATCTTCAGAGCAAACTGTTAACGTTCTGTCATGACTGATGGAACAAAACCTAATCGCCCCTGGTATTTAGTGCCAATTATTTTATTGATGGTACCTTCAACCGGTGCCGGCATTGATCTTTATATCCCTTCCTTACCTTGGATAGTCAAAAGTTTACATACCAGCGCGTTCCTGGTTAAACTTACCATTTCTACTTACCTTATTGGTTATGCCATTGGGCCATTATTTTTTGGTATCTTATCCGATAATTTAGGTCGAATCCGTCCACTGCAATATGGCTTACTCGTTTATATCGCGGTTTGTATCATCTGCGCCCTCACCTCAAATATCTGGGTGTTATTAACCATGCGATTTTTACAAGGATTCGCGGTTGGCGCGATCGGCAATACATTTCGAGCAGTGATAACCGACGCGTTTGAACTGGGTGACGATCGTCATCGCATGAGTGCCTCAGTAACGCTGGCATGGACACTGGGTCCAGTTATCGCGCCATTCATAGGTGGTTATTTGCAACATTATTTTGGCTGGCGCGCTAACTTTGTATTTTTTGTGTTATATGGTGTATTTCTATTAGCTTGTTCATTGATTTTACCTGAAACAAATCCGCATCCAACATCCATATCCGTCAAAACAGCATTGCGTAACTACTGTAAAATTGGTTCTAATTTCCTTTTCTTCGCTGGCGCGATTACATTAGGTATGCTTTATGGTGGCATTGTTATCTTTAATGTAGTTGGTCCATTCTTAGTACAAAAAGTAATGGGTTATAACGCAATAGAATTTGGTCACATTGCTTTATTGCTTGGTATTGGTTTGTTTATCGGTAGCTTGGTTAATCGGCTTTTATTGAATTATTTCTCCAGCGATAAAATTACCATTACCGCGGTATCAATCGCGATTGTAGCGAGTATCATCATGTTATTGTTAGGATTATTCTTCCCGCTCAATATCCTCTATTTAATCGCGCCTCTATTTATTATTTTTCTTTTTACTCTTAACTTATTTGGCGCCTGTTTGTCTTTATGTCTCAGCATATTTCCGGAAATGGCTGGCATGGCCGGCGCGATGATGGGTTTTGTTTTTGTGCTTTTAACCACCTTAATAAGTATCATGGCAAGTTTTTTGAAAACCAATACCCAAGCCCCTCTCGCAATTGCTTATATTGCCATATTTGTCCTTGCTTTATTTATTTACCTTAGCATACTGCGTCCTTTCTTCACTCAGAATCAAGACACTTAAAAAAAGAGTTATAGTGTTACCAACACGCTCGAACAAAAACACCTTTGTGCGGCGCTAAAACTTTAACTTGATTTGCCCAAGCTAAAAAGCTTTGTTCGCCATAAGGTTGATGCTTAGATTGAATATAGTCAAGATAATCGGTCATGACCTGATACCCTACTGTTGACGGCGATAGCGCACCGTAACGCCATGAAATCTGATGCTCCATATCCGTTACAGAAGAGTCACCTGATAAAATAATGGCAACAGCTGAAGCTAAACCAGTACGATCAGCCCCACCTTGACAATGAATCAAAACAGGCTTTGGTGATGTTTCAATCAAATGGATAAGTGTTTTCAACTTTGCCACAGGAGGCACTATTTTAGCTGATAATGCCAAGTTGTAATGATTGATATCATGTGAACGAGTAAACGCGTCTTCATCACGATACCAGGCATCATCAGGATGAGCGCCACGCAGATTGATAATGGTTTTAATATGATATTTACTGCTGTAAGCTTGTAAATCCTTAGTATCCATTTGCGCTGAACGATAAATTTCATCTGGAATCACCACATGAAAATTATCAAACAAAAAAAGCTGGCTACAATACCAAATGGCAAAAACAATAAAGGCAATAATAAGCAAATAGAGAATATTTCGTTTTCTTAGCCACTTACTTTTCATCGCATAATAGCCATTAACTCTTTGTAGTATTGACAGCGGCAGCTTGTGCTGTTGTTTTTTTCACTAAAGCATCACGATTGTCTTTAGCACTACCGGGATTACCTGGCGGAATGACACTCGGCACGCCAGTATATTTAGGCAAATCTGTCGGCACCGGATAAAGGCTTTCAATTTTGCCAGAGGACATGCCCGGTGGCATTTTTAATGGTGGAATCGACTTAGAAAAACGGTAATCTTTTTCGTAATTACGCACAATAGCATCTCTACCACTCAGATGCGCGCAGCCACCTAGAAATACAATTAATATCAGCAGCCAAGTCAATCGAATTATAATCATTAGATTCTGTGTCAATAATGTCTAGTTAGAGATCGCACTTTATCGCGTTAGTGATGCCAATATAACAAATATCATTGTGATATTCAAATATATTAAGAAAACAGCGGCTAACTACTGATTTCATCAGAATGATAGATCGCGGTAATCATACTATGCTTGTTACTGCCGATAATCTGCCAGCGCAAACAAAGCTTGCTTGTTAATGTCAATGTGGCATGATATTGATCGCTACCGCAACAATGAATAGCTTCAGACACACTGCGAGTCTGGCGCCGACACCGCGCGTTTCCCACGCTAAAACATGCTAGCCGCACCTGATGTTGCTGTCCATAACGCAGATGACTTAAAAAAAGATCGTCTTGCCAATGCCATTGGTAATTATTTTCAGCCTGTATTTGGCGCCGCCGCCAAACACCCTGTTCCCGCATTAACAAGGTTTTTTCAGTGATTGATTTTACCGTGACAGCGCCAATCAAATCATCACGACAGTGATTGACATAGTCAACGGCATGGATATGAACGGTTTTAATCCGCGGCAATATTTTCCATACACGCGGCAAAAAATCACTTTGCCGCCGCGTCTGATAATTTTTATTCACCACGCAACTGTTTGACTACTGAAACAACTTCATAAGCAATATCAATCGCTTCAGCCGCGCGACGACCTTTTTTCCCATCTAAACGTTCGTGCGCCTGCTTTTCATTATCAACCATCAATAATCCACCTACGACTATCGGCAGTTGATAATTCACTGATAAATGCCGACAACCTGACATCACATCCTGACAAAGATTACCGGAATAAGGCGTCTCACCACTTATCACACAACCAATGGCAACAATGACATCCAGTTTTTGATGTTTAATCATTTCATGCGCTGCGGCCACAATTTCAGTGACGCCAGGGACATGTACCGTTATCACTCTTTCTTCGGCGCATTCTAATTGCTCCAGACGTGTGAGCGCCTGTTGCAACATCAATTCGGTAATATCCGAATTGTATCGACTGACAACCAAACCAATATCAAACCCACCCGGAATATCCCTTGCTTTAATTTCTCTCATTTTTATTACTCCACTTTTTAATCAGCTATCTTAATAAGTTGGCACAGCATTATAATGTAGCCTAAACACGCATTGACTGCAATAAAGAAAATGGTTATTTGATGCTTTCCTTCGACCCTTCGACAGGCTCAGGGCAAGCAGGCTCAGGGCAAGCAAGCTCAGGAACCCTCCTTCGATGAACTCAGGGATCATTGATGTCAAAAATATTCAAGATTCTCAGCATTCATGCTAAACTATTGATTTTAAGCCCCGGTGGCACAGCTGGATAGCGCGTCTCCCTCCTAAGGAGAAGGTCACAGGTTCGAATCCTGTTCGGGGCACCAGTTTAATCAATAGGTTGCAATAAGATATAATTTCAATATATCGTTTAGTGATGCTATGGTGATGCTTTTATATTACAAGCCAGTACAATCCCTCGCCTTAGCAAATATTGCGATACGCTGATACATACCCAATGTCCATCAAGATACGAATTTGCCCGCCCATTTTGTCACCACCTTGAAGCGTTCTTCGGTCAAAAAACACTCGCAATAGCGCAACTATTACTCCTGTTTTTCTCGGTCAGAACACTTCAATCTGGCAACAAACTGAACGGGCAAACATTCTGACTTTTCACATTTTTCGACATACCATGAGTTCGCATCTTAACAGACATTGGGTATAGCTGGCTAAACATCCAAAGAATCCGCTTCTTGCTGCTGCCTATTAACGCATAATATTTCTAACCACAAATCTAAATCATCTTTAAGGTACAGCACCCGCTTGCCTATTTTTAACCATCTGGGCCCCGGTGTTCTACCTATTAACCTGCCTTCGGTTCGATCTTTCTGTAAAAAAGAGACTGACATACCAATGTAAGCAGCCGCCTCTTTTTCATTCATTACTTTTGTCATAGCTATTGCCATTTTATTACCCCTCTTGTGAAATGAAAAATTGAAAAACAAAGCTTTATTACTAAAATCTAAATTTCTTTAATGCCAGAACAACCAGGCTTATTAAGTTTTAGTATAAAACCGACTAATTTTTTGTTATCTTTTAGGCAATACGAATACAAATATTAGAGAAATAAATAAGCCAACATGAAAACGGATTTAGGTTATTTACCTGAGCAAAAACAACAAGAGCTGACATACCTTGTCCAGCTCATTCAAGATACTACGCCAGCAGAAATGGTTATTTTATTTGGAAGCTATGCCCGTAATGACTGGGTAGAAGATAAATACGATAATGAACATTTCCGCTATCAAAGCGATATGGATATTCTAATTATTGTTGAAACTAAAAGCGAAATCGTACAATCCAAATATCAGCGCGAAATCAAACGAAAAATTAAACAGGATAAATCTTTAAAAACTCCAGTTTCAGTCATTATACATGACATTGAGTTTATTAACCGTCGCTTAGGTAAAGCACAGTATTTTTTTACAGATATTAAGAAAGAAAGTATTTTGCTATATGATAGTCAAAAATTTCAGCTACAAGAAGCAAGAGAATTATTACCCCAAGAACGAAAACGATTAGCTCGAGAGGATTTTGATTATTTTTTCAAACGAGCCGGGAAATTTGAAAAGTTAGCTAAATTTTCATTATCGGAAAAAGATCACAATGAAGCAGCTTTTCTGCTTCATCAAACTACAGAACGATTGTATACAGCCATTTTACTTGTTTTCACACGCTATAAACCAAATACCCATAACTTGGAAATATTAAGAGAGATGGCTTATTCAGTCAGCAATGAACTACTGCCTGTTTTTCCGCTTGATAGCGATGAAAATGTTTGGCTGTTTGATTTGTTGGTTAAAGCCTACGTTGATGCTCGTTACAAGCGAAGTTACAGCATTACCAAAGACGAACTCGAACAGCTTATCAAGCATATTGAACATTTACGTGATGTGGCTCATGCAATTTGCGAGAAAAAAATTGAGAGTTTTGTTTAGCATATCATGAACTCGTTTTTTTCGGCATAATATTTTTGATCGCATTGAAGTCAGTTTTACAAATCACAGTAATACTATTAGGAACAGGTGTTTTAATAGGCAAAGAATTATGACCTGATAAAATAAAAATACGCGAATAACCTCTTCTTATTAATTCTTGGGCGACATCCAAACCAGAAATAGCACCACTTTGGAATTCATAATCCACTAAAAAAGTAGTTTCTTTAGAATAAGATGATATGTTACTTAATATATCTTCAGGGC
>JBCCYM010000084.1:0-6081 GCA_039190005.1 Pseudomonadota bacterium | reverse complement strand
CAAAAAAATGTTACAATATCCTATAACTAAATAACAATAAAAATTAATTTGGGATAAATAATAATGAAAAAATATTTGATCTTTCTTTTATTGGTTAACACTGCTTTTGCTGCCAATAGCCATCTTGTTTTGATGAATCATTTTGGTAAGCCGCTTGTATTTACTGCATCAAATGATACGCCTTGTCTTAAACAATCTTTTCCTATTCTTCTTAAGAATAATCAATCCGTTTTTATAAGACCTCAACCTGGCAATGGTGAAGGTTGTTCGGTATTATTGCAAGGCGCAACAATTGATACCTTAGTACAACCTAAAAAACCACAAGAATTTGTTAACTTTCGTGCTGATTTTAATCAACTCAATAACGGTGCTTATTATACTGAGATTAGTGGCTATATAGGGCAGGATATTGCCTACTCATGGAATTATGACAAAACAGATACGACATTTATTGTTTTCTGTAAACCTAGCGTTTATCAGCAATATAATCGCTGCCCATTATAATAATTGTTTTAACACCATATTTATAATACTATTAAAAATATGAGTGATTATGACTGTTTATATTTATGCACCGATAATCGAGCTAGATCTCGATATGGACTGGAGACTTTGCATAAACAGGGGTACAAATTATTGTGCGTAATTTGTCTGCCTAAATGGAAAAAGTTTTTTTGGGAGGCGTATGAATACGAACACTGGTATAATAGAAAATATATCAGAAGCATTTCCTCTTCAGTGTATTGCCACGAAAATTCAATCCCATATTTCGCGACCTATGAAATTTCTTTAGATCCTTTATTGCCTGTTTTTGAGGCGCATCATTTCAAATATATCATTTCCAATTCATGGCCGACAAAACTGCCAGCAACATTTTTCAAATTGGCTGGCATTGAAGCAATGAATGTGCATTCAAGCTGCTTACCCTATTATCGCGGAGGCAATCGAACATACGCGCCGCTTATTAACAAAGAAAAATTCTCTGGTGTCACACTGCACACCCTGAATGATGAGTTAGACGCCGGTGCCATCATTAAACGAATAAAATTTCCAATTGATAAGCATGAAACACCTAAATCACTTGTGCGCAAAGGTGCCACATATATTAATGATTTATTGCTGGAAGGTTTGAAAATAGCCGGTCAAAAAGATAACTATTTGCCCAATCCGCCAAGTCCAATGTACTATTCATGCGGTTACGCGGTTTATCTTAAATTTAAAGCCGTAAATTTTTTCCGATCCTTGTGTAAATTGCCGACTCTGAAATTAACACCAGGTAAAAGGCATAAGTTTTTTGATAAAATCTAAATCATCATAAACTACTTAATATAGCCAACACACCAATTAAAAATGTGATAATCAATAGCGGTTTGCCACCAGGAACGCGAAACAACCCTTTATCAATTTTACGATGGTAGCGACCAAACCATGCCATTAAGGTTGGTAAGATGATAACTAGGATAATACAAAAAGCACTGGCGATTTTTAGGCCAAGAATAAAGATATTCGGCGCGATGGTTAAAATGACTAGCACTGGAATAAACGTCACACCATAGACAAAAAATTTCCCTTTGCCTTTCTTTTCTTTATTGAAGCCATCAGCAATAAAATCAGACAGTGATAAGGATACCGTTAAAAAAGCTGTGATCATACAGAACGAAATAAATAAATGCGCGATAGTGGTTAGCCAGTCGCTATTGGCGATATTGCTTAACGCTTCGGCGAGTTGTAATGTGGTATTGCCATGTGCCATACCGATTAATCCGTTCGGACCATAAGTGGGTACTGTCGTTTGTACCGCGTAAATCCAAAGCAAATAACATATCAAAGGAATGGTGCCGCCCAAAATAATAGCAATTTTTAATTTCTTAATGTCGCTATTGAGATAATAACGCATACTGGGAATGATAATGGAAAAGGTAAATGCTACGGCAGTGATAAGCGCGGATTGTTTAATGAGTTTTGCGGTGCTGCCATGAATGATTTTATGTGGATTGCTGTGTGGCAATATTAACGCAATTAATGAAATCAGAAAGGCAATCTTGGCGATCATGAATAGTCTATTACTGTAATCAATCCAATGTGTGCCAGCAAAAACAATCGCTGCCAGTATGATGATATATAAAATACTAGACATTGTGATATTAAGATGAATATGTAAATCAAAAAAAAGAGATTGTAAAATGCCGCCACCACCAGCGCCATAAGCGCATAAGCCTGAATAGAGGACTAAACAATAACTTATCCAAGCTACAATTTGTCCCAGCCTACCCAGTGTGCTTTTTGACATTGAGATTAGATTAGTTTTGTTTGGCAAATATAAATTTACTTCCAGCACTAAAAAAGAGCCAACAGTCATAAAAAACCAGGCAAAAATAATAATAGCTGCCGCTTTATAAAATCCACCGGCGGCAGTGGCAATAGGTAAAGCTAGCATGCCACCCCCCATGCAAGTGCCAATCATAAGTAGCGTCGCGCCAATAGTTTTGTTCATGCCGTTTTCCTAATGTTTAAAGCAACGCGTTCCGGTAAACAACATGGCGATACCATGTTCATCACAGGCGGCAATAACTTCTTCATCACGGATGGAACCACCCGGTTGAATAATTGCTTTGATATTGTAATTAGCGATTTGGTCAATGCTGTCACGAAAAGGGAAAAAGGCGTCGGAGGCGAGTACCGCTTGGTCGAAATTACCGGCTTTTTTCAAGGCGATTTCTACCGCGTCAACGCGCGATACTTGACCAGCGCCCACACCTAAACTAAGCAGATTATCGGCAATGAGAATCGCATTGGACTTGATGTGTTTTACCACACGCCAGGCAAAATCCAGATCTTTTTTCTGTTGTTCGCTAACTTCTGTTTTGGTCACACATTGACAGTGCTGACTGTCAATAACGGTATCACTGGCGCTTTGTAGCAGTAAGCCACCGTCAATTGATTTGATCAGTTGTTGTGTTGTTTTACTATGCTGTTTGAGCAATAACACCCGGAGATTTGATTTTTTCTTGAGTATCGCTAAAGCTTGGGTGTCATAATCAGGCGCAATGAGTACTTCAATAAATACCTTATGTAAAAATTCGGCAATTTCTACGGTACACTTTTTGTTTAATACCACAATACTGCCAAACGCCGATTTACTATCCGCCATCCAGGCGCGATGAAACGCTTGATTAATATCTTCATCCACCGCGGTGCCACAAGGATTATTATGTTTAACAACCACACAGGCGGGCGCGTCAAATTCATAAAGGCAGTTAAGCGCGGCGTCACTGTCAAGAATATTGTTATAAGAAAGCGCTTTACCCTGTAATTGTGTTGCCGCTAACACGCCTTGAGGTGCTTCAACCATGGATTGATATACCGCCGCTTGTTGATCAGGATTCTCACCATAACGCAATTGGGCGACTTTCGTATAATTTAGACTTAATCTTTCCGGGAAAGCGCTGTTTGATAAATAGGATTGTATTAAACCATCATACGCGGCAGTGTGCGCGAAAGCTTTGATCGCGAATTTTTTACGTGTCGCGAAAGAAATACCTTGTGCCGCTTTCAGTTCATCAATTAAAAATTGGTAATCATTGTGATCGCTAATGACGGTTGTCCATGCCATATTTTTAGCGGCCGCGCGCAGCATTGATGGGCCACCAATATCAATATTTTCAATCACTTCATCAAAGGTGACGCCAGGCTTTTTAATGGTTTTAGCGAAAGGATAAAGATTGCAAACCAGTAGATCAATCCAGGGGATATCATGCGCTTTCGCGGCTTCCGCGTGGGTATCGCGTTTGCCAAGTAGACCGGCAAAAATAGTCGGATGCAGTGTTTTAACCCGACCATTCATGATTTCAGGAAAGTTTGTCAATTCCGATACTTGCGTGACTTGAATGCCCGCCTCTTGCAAATGTTTTGCCGTACCGCCGGTGGATATAATTTCAATATTGAGTTCACTTAAACTTTGCGCTAAGTCAATAATACCACTTTTATCGGAAACGGAAATTAAGGCGCGTTTTGGGTAAATGGCATTGTCATTCATGTTATTTTCCTGTTTTTAGCAAAATGATTAATCGATTCAATATACGCTTTTCCTTCCAACCAAGCGACTTTAGCTTTGAGGGAGTCAACGGTATCATGATCAGCGACTTGACAGCATTTTTGCATGATAATCGGACCGCCATCGACTGTCTCAGTCACATAATGGACGCTGCAACCGGTTTTTTTATCTTGGCTGTCAAGCACTGCCTGGTGTACCGCTTTATCCATTAAACCGGCGTGTCTGGGTAATAATGACGGATGAATATTAATGATTTTATGATGCCATTGCCGCACAAATTCCGTCGATAAAATACGCATGTAACCGATTAAAACAATCAAATCAATGGATTGTTGTTGTAATAAAGCGGTAATTTTCGTGTCATAATCACAGCGCGATAAACCTTTAGGTGACACAAAATGTGCTGGGATCTTATTTGCTTTGGCGCGTTGAAGAATATAGGCGTTTTCTTTATCACTGATGACAACATTTATTTTGGCTTTGAGTGTGTTGGCGCTGATGGCATTGAGTAAATAGAGCATGGTGGTGCCCCGTGTTGAACCCAAAATGGCCAATGAAAATCGAGAAGAGGTCATAATCGCTTATAATTTGTTTTTCTTATTGTGTTTATCAGTTCAATACGTTTATTAATTAATGTGGCAGTGCCAATATCAGCACGGTGAAATAACGGTCCTTTAATGTCGGCGACAATTTTTTCCGCTTGTTGTTCCGCTTGGCTAATGGTATCGGCAACTGTCAGTACAGCAATGGCGCGAGAACCAGTCTGATACAGTTTTCCATCACGTTCATCTATCGCAGCATAATACAATGAATCGATGTCTTTTACCAAAGAAATATCAATTAATTGATTTTTAACCGCCTGTTCAGGATAACCATTGGGCACAAGATATTTACAAACACTGGCTTGATCGGCAAAACTAATTGGTGTCTGTTTGAGTTTGCCTGCTACCATCGCTTGACAAACGCTGACAAAATCACAGTCAAGTAAACCCAGCAGGTTAATTGCTTCTGGATCGCCCAGTCTGGCGTTGTATTCAATCAGTTTGACACCTTGTGCGGTTGCCATAAAGCCACCATAGAGAAAACCGACATAGGCTTCACCGGTTTCTTGATAAAGCGCTTTGATTGTCGCTTCATTAAATGCCTGCGCTTGTTCAATGTCTTGTTGCGATAAAAACGGTAAGCAATGATCGCGATCAGAATAACTGCCCATGCCACCCGTATTTGGGCCATCATCATTCACAAAAGCACGCTTATGATCTTGAATAGCCGGTGTATGCGCCAAGTTGTGACCATCACAAAAACTGATCAGCGAAAACTCAGGACCAACAAGCTTTTCTTCTATAACTAAAGATTGTTTGTTATCAATGAGCGATTTACAATAATCATAAGCTTGCTGATCACTGTGCAGATGATCGCCGAATACTTTAACACCTTTGCCGCCCATCAAACCATCCGCTTTTATCACATACTGTTGTGACCAGAGCTCTAAATAGGCTTTAATGCCATCTAAAGTATTGAACGCGCGATAGGCCGGACTGGCAGGAATGTTATATTTTTCCAATAGGTCTCTAGCGAATTGTTTACTGGTTTCGATCTGTGCCAGTACTTTTTTTGGCCCAATTGTCGCAATGGCATCCGCTTGTAGTTGATCGGCAACACCCGCGGCTAAAGGCGCTTCTGGTCCGATAATTGCCATATCAATCCGCCATTGTTTTGCAAGGCGGGCGGCGATGTTAGGATCAGTAATGTCATCCACAAGATAGTCTGTTGTGAGTGTTTTTATACCTGGGTTTATTTGAGTGCCCAGGCAAAATAATTGTACTTGCCGCGGTGAGCACGCTAATGCTTTTGTGATGGCATGTTCTCTAGCGCCGGAGCCGATAATCAGTATGTTCATAAAGCAATTTGCCTCTAATTTATTGCGGTTCCATCGTCATTCCCGCGCCCCTTCGACAGGCTCAGGGAAAAATAGAGAGAAAAACCACAGGCAAACACATTTTTATACTGGATTGTTACCAGAGCCT
>JBCCYM010000083.1:0-6104 GCA_039190005.1 Pseudomonadota bacterium | reverse complement strand
CGCAAGCTTAGGAATAGTCCTTCAGCCCTTCGACCCTTCGGCAAGCTCAGGACAAGCAAGCTCAGGGAACAAACCACATATAAGATGGCTGAGCTTGTCGAAGCCAAACAACACCTTCTAAAAGCTTACTATACCCTTTGTCCCTTCGACCCTTCGACCCTTCGACAGGCTCAGGGCAAGCAGACTCAGAGACCGCAAGCTTAGGAATAGTCCTTCAGCCCTTCGACCCTTCGGCAAGCTCAGGACAAGCAAGCTCAGGGAACAAACCACGTATAAGATGGCTGAGCTTGTCGAAGGGTACGACTTATTCCTTTGCCAACTGACTGAGATTATTGAAATTACCATTAATCAAAGCTTCTTTCTTTTCCCTTCTCCAACCTTGTATTTGTTTTTCTCTGCAAAATGCTTCGTCAATTTGCTCAAACTCTTCAAGATATACTAATTCAACAGGCAATCTTCTCCTTGTATAAATAGCGCCTTCACCATTTTGGTGTTGGTATAACCTTGCTTCAATATAGTTTGTACTCCCGGTGTAATAACTACCATCAGCACAGCGTAAAATATAAGTGTAACCTCTTGTCATCTTTCTAATCCTTGTTATATAGCTTGATAGTTGATTTTGTGCATCTTTCGACCCTGCGACCCTTCGATAAACTCAGAAGCCGCAAGCTCAGAAACCGTCCTTCAGCCCTTCGACTAGCTCAGGGAACTACCCATATATAAGATGGCTGAGCTTGTCGAAGCCAAACAACACCCTCTAAAAGCTTACTATACCCTTTGTCCCTTCGACCCTTCGACCCTTCGACCCTTCGACAGGCTCAGGGCAAGCAGGCTCAGGGACCACCATGGTTTTTAGGTTGCTGGAGCGGGTGATGGGAATCGAACCCACGTTTCAAGCTTGGGAAGCTCACATTCTACCATTGAATTACACCCGCTGTATATCGTCTTGAACTATTGAAAAAATTTAGATACTGTAATAGGTTAACTTAATTGGAATCCAAAAACAATGAAAATTATCTCTCTCAACGCCAATGGCATCCGTGCCGCGGCACGTAAAGGTTTATTTGACTGGCTATCACAACAAGATGCCAATGTACTTTGTCTACAAGAAACCAAAGCTAAAGAAGCGCAACTTCATGACCAACTTTTCCATCCCTTGGATTATTATTGCTATTTCTCTGACGCGGAAAAACCTGGTTATAGTGGTACCGCGATTTATACAAAATATGAACCGAAACATATAAAAAAACAACTGGGTTGGAAAACTGCTGATCGTGAAGGAAGATATCTCCAAGTTGATTTTGAACAACTTTCTATTGTATCCATTTATTTACCCTCCGGTTCCAGTGGCGAAGCACGTCAAGCTATAAAATTTGAATTCATGGCAGTTTATGAGCAATTATTACAAAAATTAAAACGACAGAAACGACAATATATTATCTGTGGTGACTGGAATATTGTGCATAAAGAAATTGATATTAAAAATTTTAAAGCTAATCAAAAAAACTCCGGCTGCCTGCCTGAAGAGCGTGACTGGCTGGATAAATTACTACAACCCGGACAATTTGTTGACGCATTTAGAGTTGTCGATCAAAGACCAGAGCAATATACCTGGTGGTCAAATCGTGGTCGTGCCTGGGAAAAGAATGTCGGTTGGCGGATTGATTACCAGATTATCACCTCTAAATTAGAACCCGCAGTAAACAATGTGTCCATTTACAAAGATGAACGGTTTTCTGATCACGCGCCATTGATTATTGACTATGATGATAAAATTATTCAAGCTTTGATGTAATTTCCTTGAGTCATAGTTGCTTTTTTTTGTCATTCTCGTATTGCCCCGTCATTCCCGCGAAGGCGGGACCCTTCGGCAAGCTCAGGATAAAATCCAGGAGAAAAATGTTTATGCCTGTAGTTTGTTCCCTGGATTCCCGCCTTCGCGGGAATGATGAGGAAAAAAGATGCGGGAATGACGGAGGGAAAAATAGCAACCAGTCAAATTACATACTAAATCTGTAAGATAAACCAACATTAAACAGGTTGTTTGAATATCTCTCTGTTGTTGGTGAAGTACTGCCATTAACAATCTGACCACTCGTATCTATCTTAATATTTGGCGCCATAATGTGCTTATATTGCGCGTATAAATTAATATTTGATGCGGATGGTAGTGGATAACGCGCGCCTAAACTAAGCTGAAAACCATAATTGGAACTGGTTTTTGATGAATTAATAGCCGACTGAGTACCAGCAGCAGGAAAATCAAATTTTGAATGCACGGTGACGCCCCCTGCACCTATGCCTACAAATGGCTTTAATGAAGTACTCGATAAATTAATGTCATAATAAATATTTGCCATATAGGCGACAGCAGATGATTTGCTATTCAGAACGCCAGTTACGATTAAACTGATAACCTATGGCACCGCCACCATTCCAGCCAAATTTGTATTTAAGATTACCTAATACTTGACTTTGCAAATAGGCGCCACCACCTTCAATACCAAGATAAACACCCTGCTCTGAAACCCGCGATGATGAATTTGTATTGTTATTGCTGCTACTAGCCGCTAATAATGTTGCACTAGCCACGCTTGCCACAAAAGCAACCGTGCTGAATAAAATGATTTTAAAAAAACTAGACATAATTCACTCTCTTAACAATTTTTCAACTCATGGCAATTGTACGAGACAGACTATAGGGAAAGTCAATATTTTTTAGCTTACAGAATTAGAATAATAGGCGTGTTAGTAATCACTTTACCAAAAAAAAGCCTCTATCATTGTAGAGGCTTTTTTACATAAATCGTTTAAGTTAACTAAATTACATATTAAATACGTAATTTAAACCAACATTGATCAAGTTATTTTGGTATTTTTCTTTGACTGTATTTAGACCAGTTATAGTTGATATAGTACCACCATTTGCTATAGTAATATTTGGTGCCATAATGTGTCTAACCTGAGCATACAAATTAATATTTTCTGATATCAGATAACTCGTGCCTATAGTAAATTCAAAAGCATAATTTGTGCTGGTTTTCTTTTGATTAAAAGCAGGTGTACTATTCGTCGCATTACCAACATATTTTGACATAACTGTTACCGCGCCAACACCAACACCGGGATAAATTTTAAATGCCGTATTTGGTATATCAATGTCATAATAAGTACTGCCTATGTAAGCAATAGCATGCGTTGAACTACTATTATTAAAACTGAATGTACCAGAAGGAGTATTCTTAAGTTCTTTAGGCTTATTATTCATATAAGTAACTGTTACATCAGAACGCCAATGATTATCCCATTTGTAACCCAAAGCACCGCCGACATTCCAACGAAACTTATATCTAAGATTATTCGCGAGTTGACTCTGCAAATAAGCGCCACCGCCTTCAACACCGATATAAATACCACGGTCTTGACCTTGCGATGCCGACATAGATGATGATGATGATGACATACTAGCACTAGCACTTGCACTATTGCCGCTATTAGAATAAGAAGCAGCGAATGCGATTGAGCTGCTCGCGCATACCGCGACGGCAGCCATTCCTAAAAAGCTGATTTTCGTAATTTTAGACATAATAAATATCTCCTTAATAGTTTTAACTCCTCGTGATTCTATGAAGTAAATGATGGGGCTGTCAAGCTTTAAATCATAATAAATTGAATAATTTATCTTATTTTTTTGAAATCCGCTTTTTTTACCTGTTTAGCAGTATGATATTCATTTTCAGCAATTAACATATCAGCAAGCGCGTCAAAAAATGGACGTTTACAGATCAGTGACGCGAAAAATTTGGCAATTAAGGCGGCGACAATCAACGGGACTGCCATAGAGCTGACATGCTCCATTTCAATGACAATCGCGAAACAGGTAATCGGTGTTTGCGTGACACCACAGAAAAAAGCGACAATACCCGCTAACACGATGATATCTGGTTCAACATGGGGAAACCAGTGCGACACAATCTGACCCAGACCAGCACCAACCGTAATTGATGGCGAGAAAATCCCCCCGGGAATACCACTGGTACTGGATAAGAAATTTGCCAGTATTTTATAAAATGAATACACTGCCGGATACTCATGATTGGCAATAATCATACTGGTTTGTTGATAACCGGTGCCAAAGACAAAACCGTGCGATAAATAACCCAGCAAGGCGACAAGCAGACCAAAAACAAAGGTAATCAATAAACTTTTTCGCAAGCTAATGCGATTCATCCAACGTCTTGTCGCGATAAAGCAATAACTAAACACGCCACCAAGTAACCCACCTATTATTCCCATCATCACAATCGACAACCAGCCCTGGAGATTAGTAATATCGACAATAGCTTTGCCAAAAACCGGTTGATGTCCTAAGGTAAAATAACCCACCATACTGCCTAAAGCGACAGCGCCGAGCATAATATCGGTAATATGATGCTCAAAACGTTTAGCCAGACATTCAATAGCAAAGACAATACCAGCCAGTGGCGCGTTAAAAGCGGCGCCAATACCCGCGGCACCACCTGCCATAATTAAACCTGAACGACAATCCGCTCTGTTTGTTTTAATCAATGATGCTAACGCGAACATAATCGCCGCCCCCACCTGAATCGTCGGACCTTCACGTCCAACAGAAGCGCCAAACATCAGTGCCGGTAGTAATAAGTATTTTCCTAATGCCGTCCAAAGTGATATTAAATGCTTTTGATAGCGGCAATGTGGATTTAGTGCGGCAATGACCTGCGGTACACCACTGCCTTCAGCGCCACGAAAAAATTTTCGTGTAATCAATGCAATGATGACTAAAGAAACAGGTGTGCTTATAAACGGCAAATAGCGGTAATGTAAAACATAGTTATGTAAAAAATGATCCGATAGTTTTGCCAACGCGGTCATGACTACCGCGGCAATGCCGACACAAATACCTCCCAGCCAAAAAACAATATTTAAACGCAGCGCTGTTCGCCAGGGTAAAAGATGATACGCCGATTTTATTTTAATTTTTTGCACAATAGATTATATCAATACATGTATGTCCTCACCCGTCATACCCCAATCTTTCTCTCGTATTCCCGCATCTTTCTCTCGTCATTCCCGCGAAAGCGGGAATCCAGGAGAAAAATGTTTATGCCTATGGTTTTTCTTCCGGTCAATACTGTAAAAAAACATTATTGAATCTATCATAACTGTCTTATCAGTATCAAGAAAAAATTCTTATGTCTGTCGTTTTTTTCCTGGATTCCCGTCCCCGCTTTCGCAGGGAGGGGCCCTGCGCGGGAATGACATAAAAGCGGTGGAAATGACAGACTACATTACAATTTATAGTGTTTGCAACTTCTTATTCAAATTATTAACAATAACAGCCAAGCCTTTATTCCAGGCTTCGACAATTTGACCGGCATTTTCATTATAATTTACAACCGCGATACTTTGATGATAAGTTTGATCAAAAATAATTCGAGAATTATTGGTACTGTATTGCATAAGCTCCACCTCAATACTGATAACAGCTTTAGGGCTATTAGGCTTACTAATATCAACATAAAGCTGTTTT
Source organism: Pseudomonadota bacterium (assembly GCA_039190005.1). Classification (GTDB taxonomy): domain Bacteria; phylum Pseudomonadota; class Gammaproteobacteria; order UBA12402; family UBA12402; genus JBCCYM01. The sequence goes on along the minus strand of JBCCYM010000083.1, from coordinate 553 downwards.
AGCACAAAACTTATTTTGTAATCAGGATTCAAACTACTTTCCTGATCACTCACCTGACTAAACCGTCCTGATTGTTTTAACGCGTCCAACATAATCTGTTCCAGTTGAACAGTTGGCATGGCGAGAAAACGATGATAATAATCTTGCTGGTAATTATTAAAACGTCGTTTGAAAATAAAGTACTTTGAATCAAATGGTGCGGTAGCTAAAAACGAACTTATCTCCAATTTCGGTAAATCCTCTTGAGTAACAGGGATATCTTTTTGTGAAACAGGATTTGATAATAAATAGGTTTTGACATCTAACTGCTGTTCCTGAGGTAATTTAGGCAAACAAGCCGATAACATGATCACAACCATAGCTAACAGCAAAAATAAGCTTATTTTTTTCATTTTGCCGGTTCTCCATGTTTATATACAGGCAATGGCGGTTTGGAAAAAATTAAAGAAGAGGGATTCATTTTGATTTGATTACTCAAATCACCGACATTTGTACCCAATTTTTTAAGTTCATTCACAGAATCACTTAACTCATTACTGAGTTTAACAAAATT
>JBCCYM010000082.1:0-6166 GCA_039190005.1 Pseudomonadota bacterium | reverse complement strand
TAAACAAGCTTTTAAAATACATTTAGTTTAACACTCCATAGTAGGATTATGGTATTATAAAACAAGGCGCACGGCGGGTGACTTCAATTGGCTTATTTCATACAAATGTGGTAAAATCCATATTCACAACTTTTTTATGGAGGGGTGGCCGAGTGGTTGAAGGCGCACGCCTGGAAAGTGTGTATACGTTAATCGCGTATCGAGAGTTCGAATCTCTTCCCCTCCGCCATATACGTTAGCTAAACATCCAACAATGCTTTAAATTTATCAGACAATCTGTACTTTCTTGATTTAAAGCTTTTATCAGCAATTTCAAGAAAGCCAGACTCGACCCATTTTTGCATAACGCGGCATTAGTACGTGGTTGGAAACCAAAAAGATCACCTTCACCTACCTGTTTACTCGTAACAACATTGTATTCATTAAACAATTCAAGCGCCTTGCGGTGATGTCACTCTCCGCTCTGCCAAAATAATAATTGTGCGATGAGCCCACACTGATGGCTCGATAATAGCCCAATAAGTTTTTCGCGTAATATTCTTCAAGAGAATACAAACCTTTTAAATCGTAGCCTCCGAGATGAAGAATAAAAGTAGTTAACAAGCGGCTTGTACGACCATTGCCGTCATAATAAGGAAGGATAGTCGCAAATTGATAATGCGCGATCGCGGCAATAATGGGATAAGGTAATTCATTATTTTCTTTTATCCAAGACACTAAATTACGCATAAGTCCAGGCACATCTTTTGCTTCTGGTGACATATATACAATCGTACCTGTTCCACTATCTCTAATTACATTTTGACCATCACGATAAGGTGTTGGCTTACTACGCTTATGGCCATCGCTCATTACCAAGGTATGTAAGATTTGAATCATTTTTTCACTCACTGGATGATTCTGGGCCACATATTGTTCTAATTGCGCCAGCGCCGCGTAGTAACCTTTAACTTCATATTCATCACGCTCTCTTCCAGGAAAATGCCCTTCTAGTTTAATCACTTCCTGAACTTCTTTGGGTTTTAACTGATTACCTTCTATCATAGTTGAATAATGCGTAGTTATTAATCTAGCGGTTTCGCGTAAGCTAGCGAGTACAGTAGGAGTAAGAGGCAACGCGTTTACCTTTTCTTTAGCCGCCTCAATTCTCATAAGATGCTTTGCTATCGCAGCATTAATGGCATAGACTAGTTTAAAATTTGTCGGCATGATACACGCATTATATTGGCATAGTTAATATAACTATTATGCTGATAAAATGCGGATAAATCGAGGAAAATATACCGATAAAATGGGATCAATAAGTCAATATAACTATTTTTTAATTGTTGACGTAGAAGCGACATGCTGTGATCAATACGGCATTACCAGAGATAAAATTGAAACCATCAAATCAGAGCGGTCAAGGTTGATGATTAGCAAGTATCAAATATATTTCCGATATAACAATTTTTTCCGAGCGGTGGCGGTGATGAATAAACGCGGGTGCAATTTTTTTTATAACTACTCGTAAACAAGAAATAAAAATATTTTGTTTCCCCGGTTGCTTGATTAGTAAATGGACAACCAAGGTATCGACAATGTGTATCCGGATTTTGATCATGCTGAGCGTTATGACAACCCATCACCCATCGAGGTACTATATACCCAGGATCAGGTCCTACCCCAATACCAATTTTTTCTTCCGATTCATACTGTTCACCGTTATATTCAATAGAAAGTGTACCTCTTGTGCCCATAAATAACTTCGAAGGATGGGTACATGTCGGCGAATGATTTCCTACTACTTCACAATCAGGGTATTGATATTTTAGCCAGCTCGCCACGTCTTCTGATTTTTTCTTCTGGATTGACCAATTCAGATCAAATCTATCCTTATTTTCCTGTTTAGAAACGCCATCGAAAGAATAACTTTTACCGTCAGGCATACAGAAACCTGATAAGTCAGTATATTGGCATTCTTCATCTTTTGTATTAGTAAAACTTACTATCTCTGTTATACCGGAATCCTTTTGTAAAGCAAAGGTAAAAGCCATCGATTTAGACGCGACTTGTGTGGATGATGGGATCAAATAACTACCAATAATATTATCATTTGCTAATATCTCCAAAATCGCTTCCTCATCACCAGGTTCAACGCGAACCTCACCCGTATTACCGGGCAAAATGACTTGAGATCCAAGAATTTTACCGTCACTATAAACATTATAGTCATCTCCTCTGTATTTTATTCTTGACTCAATTGTTAAGGGATTTTTATTAATATTACTAACATGAAATTTATAGCTATTTTCTGCTTGATTAGGTGTACCTTGACGAATACTATAGTTTACACTATCAGTATCGTGAAATAATGAATTTTCAGCGGCATAAGAAGATTTCACAAGTGCCACTGAAAACAACAAAACTATTAAAATACTAGATATTTTCATCACAAAATCGCCATAGAAAAATAGTTAAAATTTCGCCGTTATGCTTTTATATTATAGCATTAAAAATCGGTATAATAACAAGTTTCGCAAAAAGCGAATAGCTTGATACAAAAAAGTAACCGAAGAAGGAAAATAAAAGGAAGTTACCAGCTATGGGTCAAAATAGTTAAGCTATTAAACGATTGGGTTCACACTAATTTCAGCTTTCTCACAAAAATATAGTAAAACAACAAACTTACAAGGATAACACCCAAATAAGCCATTGATAACGGCAACAAAGAATGTGTTTTTAACAGCGTCGCGGAAGAGGTATATCCAAAGAAAACTATCCATATTATTGAAAACACACAACCATTCGCTGACGCGGACAAATCAGTAGTAAAAATCACTAAACTTTCACTGACATATATTGAAAACATCAAACCGCCAAATAAAGTCATTATAAGCACAGGGATTGTTAAGCTTATAACATTGAAAAAACCCAGTTGAGCAAATAGCAGCAGTAGTAAAACAGCGATCAATATAATCCATAAAGCGAATTGCGTTTTTATTTTACTGTCATAACGAAATAAAACTCGATTCAGTGTATTGCCCAAAAACCAAGCTAATCCAATAAATAAGGCAATATGCCCATAAACAATCGCGCTTTTATGTAATACGACTTGAACCATAAATGGTCCAACTATACAGAATAATTGACTATATCCCAACATCAATCCGGCAAACAAGCTAATTAACAGAAAACGCTTATTACTTAGTATAATACTATAATTGCCCCATAAATCTTTGATCAAAAAAGGATGAGGTTTTAAAATTGTTTCTTGATAGGTAATAAATAACAGTAGAAAAATTACGGCGGCATAAATTAACACAAATATAAAATTAGCTTGCCAACCAAAATAATGTTGTAAATAACTGCCGATAAACGGCGCGATAATGGGACCTAAAGAAAAAACAATGGTAAAGTAACTTATTTTCTTTTTTAATTCAGGTCCAGAAAAAATATCGCTGACAACCGCGCGAGCCGATACTATCATCATTGCCGCGCCCATACCTTGAATAAAACGCGCGCATAATATCCAGTAAATTGACGGTGAAAATAATATAAGCAGCACCGCTATAATTTGAGATATGACGGCAATTAACAATAATTTTTTACGACCAAGCGCGTCTGATACGGGCCCGGCAATTAATTGAGCTATACTCATGGCAATAATGTAAGCCGGAACGGTTAATTGCACTAACGCCTTGGTGACATGAAAATGTATACTCATCGCCGGGAGTGAAGGTATATAAATATCGGTATTCATACCTACTAAAGGGGTCATAAAATAAACTAAAATAGCAAAATATGATTTTTGATTTTTTGTGAGATTTGAAACAGTAGTCATCTGTATATCCAATATTTTTTAAACTGTAAATTCACTTATCGCCTTGATGGCTAAGTAAAATTTTAATTTTCTTAATATTCGAGCGTACCATATAAATAAGGGCAGTGAAAAGAAAAATTCAATTACTTATTATATCGGGTAGAAAATTTATAATGTCAAAATAATTAAGCTATTAAACAGCTGGATTCACACTAATTTCAGCTTTCTCACAAAAATATAGTAAAACAACAAACTTACAAGGATAACACCCAAATAAGTTATTGATAAAGGGAACAAAGAATGGGCCTTTAATAGTGTTGCTAAAGTTGTATATCCAGAGAATATTATCCATGTCATTGAAAACAAACAGCCATTCGCTGACGCCGAAAGATCCGTAAAAATTACCATACATTCGCTGACATAGATTGAAAACATCAAAGCACTGAATAAAATCATTATAAAAATAGGGATAGTTAAGCTTATGAGATTAAATAAACCTAGTTGGGCAAACATCAGGAGTATTAACACAGCGATCACTATAAACCATAACGCAAACTGCGTTTTTGTTTTACTATCATAACGAAATAAAAGACGATTCAGTGTATTCCCTAAAAACCAGGCTAATCCCAGTAATAACGCGATATGCCCATAAACAACCGCGTTTTTATGTAATACAACTTGAACCATAAACGGTCCAACCACACCAAATAAGGCGAAGTATCCCAACATAAATGAAGCAAATAAACCGCTTAACAGAAAATGTTTATGGCTTAATATAAGCTGATAATTCTTCCATAAATCTTTAAGTAACAAAGGATGCGTTTTAATGATTGTTTCTTGATAAAGAATACATAAAAACATTAAAAGTATTACCGCGTAAATTAATACAAATATAAAATTGGCTTGCCAACCAAAATAATGCTGCAAATAACCACCAATAAATGGTGACACAATGGGACCTATAGCGAAAACCATAGTAATAGAATTAATTTTCTTTTTTAATTCAGGTCCAGAAAAAATATCATTGATAACAGCACGCGCGGGAACCATCATAAAAGCCGCGCCAGCTCCTTGTATAAAACGGAAACATAATATCCAATAAATTGATGGCGAAAATAATATCGCAAGTGTTGCTATAATTTGTGACAGTATTGCAATCAATAATAATTTTTTACGACCAAGGGCATCGGATATAGGTCCGGCAATTAATTGGCCTATGCCCATGGCAACAAGATAAGTTGTGACCGTTAATTGTACCAGCGTCTTGGTGACGTGAAAATGCACACTCATAGCCGGGAGTGAAGGCAGATAAATATCAGTATTCATACCTGCCAGGGGAATAATAAAATAGACTAAGATAGAAAAGCATCGTTTTTGATTTTTTGTAAACGTTGAAATAGCAGTCATTTATACTCCTAAGCTCTTTCAAAAGATGAATTTATCTAACCGATTAATAGCTAGCCAAATTTTTGACTTTATGAGTATTTGAGCATACCATATATTTAACAATATTGAGTAAAAAAATTTAATAACTTAGAATAAAAGGTGCTAAATGAAAACAATTATGCTTTCTGGCGCGAATCGTGGCATTGGTCTTGCCATCGCACGACAACTGTATCAGGATGGTTATCAGCTTAGTTTGGGCATTCGCAATCCACAGCAACTCCCAACAGTTTTGCAAGAAATGTCTAAGGAACGTGTCACTATTTTCCAGTATGAAGCGAAAGATATGGAAGCGGCGCGACAATGGACTGAACATACGCTTTCACAATTTAATCACATAGATGGATTAATCAACTGCGCTGGTGTTTTGCGCTCAACAAGTTTAGAAAATTATAATGAACTGGTATTGGATGAATTATGGACTATCAATGTTAAGGCAGTCGTGCGCTTAGTGCATAGTACCCTGCCCTATTTAAAATCCTCCGGCCAAGGTCGTGTGATTAATTTAGTATCACTTTCTGGAAAACGAGTAAAAGGACGTTCATTCGGCTACGGCATGACTAAACACGCGCTGATGGCATTAACACATTCGATACGTCATACTGGCTGGAAACATGGCATACGCGCGACCGCCATTTTACCCGGTTGGGTGAATACGGATATGGTAAAAGAATTCGCAATCATGCCGGTCGAGCAAATGACGCAGCCAGAAGAAATAGCCAAAATTACTAGCCTATTACTTAGTTTACCTAATGAAGCTTCTGTAGCCGAAATACCAATTAATTGTGTATTGGAAGATACTATTTAGATTCAATCATAAACCATTCTGTCATTCCATATCTTATCTCGTCATTCCAGCTTTCTCCTCTGTCATTCCCGCGCAGGCGGGAATCCAGAAGAAAAATGTTTATGCCTGTGGTT
>JBCCYM010000081.1:0-6672 GCA_039190005.1 Pseudomonadota bacterium | reverse complement strand
TTAATAGGAACTTTAACTTTATTTGAAAATAAAGTTAAAGTTCCTATTAAGAAAATTCAAATTGTAAAAGGGCGATACTATAATGATGCTCACCTGTTTATAGTGGTTAATAGTAGCATACCTGAGACTATTAATCTTCCTTCCGATGTTTTTTATTATGTAGCAGGCAAGTATTTTAAAGAAGGGTTCAAAGATGGAAAAATAATTGATCCCTGGATGCAATTTTGCGGGCCTGCTATTGTTGCTCAATATAAAAATAAAGTGCATAATTTGAAGCTTTATGAAAAAGTTAAGATAATAACTATATATGGGCATAACACTAGTCATTTACCTTTCGCTACGCAAAAATTTTTTAAAGAATTTAATTTTCTTGAAAATCCAAAAATTTTTGATTCTTTTCGGAACTATAATTCTACATATTGGAAAAAGTACGTTATGGCTCCTGCTAAATATTTCTATTCAATGTTTAATAATGTATTTGGAGAGCAAAAAAAGGAGCTCTAAAGAATTAGACCCTCATTTTTTTTGAAATATAGCAAAGGATGACCATTCTAAGGTCTTATTTAATTGACTACAACATTTTCTTGTTTGCATAAATCAATAGGGTCTCCAAATTAGGGAATTTTGATTTTTCCCAGATATAAAAGAACTTTTTTTGAATAGTTACCGTATATAATTTCTTTTCATTTGTCTACTTTTTGTTATGATTATTGCGAACAAAATAGTTTGACTAAAACGATACAATATGACCATACAAACCATCAATCCAGCAACCGGCGAAGTGATTAAAACCTATCAGGAAATGAGTGGCAATAAGGTCGACCAAATGCTTGCTAATGGTGACGCCGCTTTTCAACATTGGAAAACACTCAGTTTTGCCGAGCGCGCTTGTCTGATGAAAAAAGTCGCGGAACTTTTATGCGCGGACAAAACCAACTACGCGAAAATTATTACTACCGAAATGGGTAAACCCATTACGCAAGCAATCGCGGAAATAGAAAAATGTGCCTGGATTTGTAATCACTATGGCGATCATGCCGAGATGTATTTGGCACCTCGTCAGGTTAAAACAGAGATGCAAAAAAGCTTTGTCTATTATGAACCTAAAGGACTTATTTTTGCCATTATGCCGTGGAATTTTCCCTTTTGGCAAGTCTTTCGTTTTGCCGCGCCTAATTTAATGGCGGGGAATACGGCGGTATTAAGCCACGCGCCTATTTCTACCGGCGCGGCATTAGCGATTGAACAAATTTTTCACTTAGCGGGTTTTCCGGCAGGTGTTTTTCAAAGTCTAATCATTAATAATGAACAAGCGGCAAAAGTTATTGCCGATCCGCGTGTGATTGGTGTGACATTAACTGGCAGCCAAGGTGCTGGAAAAATTGTTGGCAGTGAGGCAGCTAAACATCTGAAAAAATCAGTACTGGAATTAGGTGGCAGTGATCCTTATCTTATTCTTGCCGATGCGGATATTGATCGCGCGGCAACTACTTGTGTGACAGCCCGATTGATGGTTTCTGGTCAAGTGTGTATATCACCTAAACGTCTCATTGTTGTTGACAATGTCTATGATCAATTTGAACAGAAAGTCATCGAACTGACGCGAGCGTATCAAGCGGAAGATCCTTTATCAGAAACATGTAATTTTGGTCCGATGGCAAGAGCTGATTTGCGCGAAACAATTGCTAAGCAGGTCAATGACTCGATGGCAAAAGGTGCTGTGTGTGTCTATGGGGGTAAGTCAATTAATCGTCCTGGGTTTTATTATCAACCAACAATTTTGAAAAATATACAAGCCGGTATGCCAGCGTATGAGCAAGAACTTTTTGGTCCGGTAATCTGTTTGATTCGGGCGAAAGACGAGCAAGAAGCTATTGCTATTGCCAATGACAATGCTTATGGCTTGGGCGCGGCAGTGTTTACCCGTGATGAAAAAAAAGGAGAGCGTATTGCCGTGCAAGAATTGCGCGCGGGTGTTTGTGCCGTGAATACCTTTGTTGCTTCGGATCCAAGAATGCCTTTTGGTGGTACCAAGCAATCTGGCTATGGGCGTGAATGTTCGGCAGAAGGGATTTATGAGTTCATGAATATCAAAAGTGTCAGTATAGCTTAATCTAAAAATCACACTGGTCCCTGAGCTTGTCGAAGGGTGGTTCTTGGACAGGCTCAGGGACTGTCCTTCGACAAGCTCAGGAACCGCTGTGGATTTTTGGGTTTAACGCTTGATAAATAGAATACTGATCAAAAAGCAGATTAACATGATTACACTTAATAGCACTAAAGCAATGGTAAAACTGTGGACATAGCTTTGTAAAATAATTTGTTTCATCATTGTTTGTTGTGCTGGTGTAAATTGTTTAAGTAGTACCATACTATTGCTATTGCGTGTTAAAATGCCGAGAAGAATATCAATTTTTGCTATGCTTAAATTTGGGATATGTGCTAATAATTGATGCCGCGCGCTTATTTTTTCGCCATAACTAATCACGCTACTGACTATTGCGAAACCTATTGCCCCACCAATTTGACGCGTGCCGCTGAGAATTGAATTTGCCATGCCGTACTTTTCTTTGGCAGTGTGTCGTAGCATCGATGTGCGTAATGGATTGCTTAAGAGGCAGATACCAATGCCATAGGCGATTAAAGTTGGCAAAATCGCCATATATGACATGGATTTGATGGTTAAGGTCGATAGTAATAATCCTGCTGTTAATAAACCGGTGCCCGCAATCATCGGTATTCGAGCGCCTAATTTATCGGCAAGATAGCCGCCAACATTGGAAAATATGGCGAGTAATAGACCGGCAGGTAATAGGAGTAGGGCAGTGATGAATGGTTTATAACCTAGCGCGGTTTGTAAAAAGACGCCGGCGAAAATAACAAAATAGTTGATGCAATGTGATAATGCCATAATCAAACAACCTGGGCGATAATTAGGTAGCTTAAATAATTCAAAATCAATCAGTGGATTCGCCTGTTTTTTTTCAACAACAATAAAGATAACTAAACTGACAATGGCAATGATAATTGCCAACACGGTTTTTGTATTGAACCATCCCCAGTGAGGACTGTTTTGGCAAGCTAATATAATGCTTACGGTAAATGAAGTGATACTGATAAAACCAAAATAATCAAAAGAAGATTTTGTTTGTGATTGAGTCGCGGGCGTGGATGTAAATAATTGTTTTATCAAAAAATAACTTATTAACAGTCCCAGAAAAACATTCATAAAAAATATCCAACGCCAATTTAACCATTGAATAATTATCCCGCCAATAAAAGGGGCGATAGTCATCATAAAGGTGGCAAATCCCATGGCTATACCGGTAGCGCGCCCGCGATTTTCATCAGAGAAGCTGGTGGCGATAAGGCTCATGCCGGCAATGAGTATAAACGCGGCGCCAAAAGACTGTAAGGCCCGAGCAAATAGTAAAAATTTAATGGACATGGCAATGCCACATAAAAAAGAAGCGGCAATAAATACTAAGGTGCCAATAGAAAAAATTCGTTGATGACCAAAATAATCACTAATTTTGCCAGTGGCAAGTGTGAGTGTCGCGGTGATCATTAAGTAGATATTTACTATCCAAAAACCTTGATGGCGAGTAGCGGAAAAATGCCGTTGAATCGCCGGTAAAGTGATGCTAAAAACAGTCATATCGATGAATACTAAAGCAACAGCGATGCTTACAATGCATAGTGTGATTTTTTGCTCAAGCGATAACTTTATTGGCATAATCTCTCCCATATTTCCAAGAAAAATAGTTGCTCATCATGACTCATTTTTGCAAACCATTGTTTGGTCACGCGTAACACATGTTGACGATGCGCTTGATAAATTTTTTGACCTTTGCTTAATAAACGGACTTGTGAGGCGCGGCGATCAGTAACATCACGCGTACAGCTGACAAATTTTTTAACTTGCAATCGTTTAATCATTTGGCTGATATTCGCGGGGCTGGAACCCAGTATCTGTGCTAAATATTTCATGCTACAGTTTTCACATGTGCCAATGGCGAGTATAAGCTGTAATTGTGCCGCATTTATTTTGCCGGCCAAATTAAGAAATTCCTGCTCCGAAGCTAAAGTAGCTAACCTAATCTTGCTATTGCAGCTAATAAAGCGTTCTAATAAGTGTTTTGGGAAATTTTTGCTAGTCATAATTAAGCATTATATAGCACTTAATTTAATTAATCAAGTTAATTATTAACTTAATTAACTAAATTTTATATATGCTAGTTAAAAGATGCCTGTGGCGATTTTCTGTTAAATCCGTTGGGAAAATAGTGCTGATACGCCCATTCAACAAATTCTGGGCTTGTCAGTATATCTTGTTGTTCTTCCTTCTTAAAACTAGTTAAACTTCTGCTCAGATCGGTAATAGGACTGATGAGAATTTGACAAAGTAAAGAAATGTTATTGTCTCTGGCATAAATAGCTGTTAACGCCGCGAAATTTCCTCCAGAACTATCGCCGCCTACAATAATTTTGTTTGGATCAATGCCATATAAAGCAGTGCCTTTTTTATAAACCCAATTTAAAATGCAAAAAGCGTCATGCAGTCCAGTTGGAAATTTGTTTTCAGGCGCTAATCGGCAGTCAGGGACAATAATACAACAATCTGTTTTATTGGCGATGTGGCTAATAGGGGAATGATGCGCGCCTAATTTAGCAATAAAGGCGCCTCCCGGATAAAAAATCAATACACCTCTTCCTTTTTTTGCTGAAATAGAGTGATACACATTTGCTGAAATGTGCTGCCCATCCATTGTTGGAATAGTGATACATTCATATTGAGCATCTTCCGCGGGTAACGCTGTGGATTCAAAAAAATTTCTGGCATTTTCTCTATATTCGTTTATAGAGGTTGCCGATAAAGCTTTTGGTGGACTTGCTTTCCATGATTGTTCCAGACTGTCAAAAAATGCTTTGGTCGCGTCTGTTAAGTATTCTCTAGTATTCATTTTAATTTCTGCTGATAATAGTTTAGATGATAACAAACTATACTTATTTTATTTTAAGATGTGAACTTATAGTTATGATCAGCGAGATGAAAAATCAAGAATTTGACTGCCTGGTTTGTTGCTGTCCTTAGAATAAACGCAGTTTTTGTCGCGGAATAGCTTAGTAACGCAACAATGATGTTGCGTCTTTGGGAATATTGACACCTTGATAGACACATTTAATTTTATCGTCATTGAGTTGTAAGACTGTAAGATTCATAGTGCTTGACCATTTATTGTCTTTAAGTTGCACATGAAGATTAGTCATTTTTAATTTAGCAACTACTGTGGTTGATTAACAAATGTTTATTTTTTTGTTAAGTAGTATTATAATGGATATATACCCATTGCCCTTCAAGATGCGAATTTCCTCCCCATTTTGTCAAACTTTCGATTTGGATACTTTATTGCTTTACAGATCTCCTCACAGGTGGGAGAGATTTTTCACTTTAAATATTTTTATGAGATATGACTTTACAATTGTATTATGGTAACTTATATGGTACTATTAAATGATAGAAATTGAGATACTCGAGTATGTTAATAGTAAGGGTAAATCACCTTTTTCAATATGGTTTAATAGATTAAGAGGTATAAATGCTGAAAAAATTGCAACAGCATTGTATCGGATGAGCCAACGTATTTATTTTGGTCAAGATAATGATCGATTAATTATTTTACTAGGCGGTGGCACAAAGAAACAGCAAGGTAGAGATATAAAACAAGCAAAACTGCATTGGCGCGATTATAAACAGTGCAAGAAAAAAAAGAGGTAAAAAATATGCCATTAACAAAAAAGTTTAAAGAAACAATTGTGGCGCGTGCTAAACATGATATGGAGTTTCGTCAAGCTATATTAATTTCAGCAATTAATGAGCTGCTATCTGGTGATTTGAATGTGGCAAAGTCTATGTTGCGAGACTATATCAACGCGACAATATCATTTGAACCATTAGCTAAAAAACTACATAAAAATAGTAAAAGCCTACAAAGAATGTTGAGCACTAATGGTAATCCAACTAGTCAATCATTATTTGACATTATAAAATTTATTCAATTGCAAGAAAATATTAAGCTGGAAGTCCATACCCGTTCAATACACTAAATTTTTAATTGCTTAACGCATCTGATACTGAAGATTGAACTCGAGCCGACACGGTGTTGCCACCATTGGATTTTGAAATAGCTAAGGGGTTAAAACCATAACGACGAATAAAAAGCTATAATAAAATCAACCTACTGGTTTATTACTATGCTTAGAATAAACGCGGTTTTTGTCGCGGAATAGCTTAGTAACGCAACAATAATGTTGCGTCCTTGGGAATATTGACACCTTGATAGACACATTTAATTGTGTCGCCATTGGGTTGTGGTACTGTAAGGTTCATAGTGCTTGACCATTTATTGTCTTTAAGTCGCACATAAAGATTAGCCCTTTTTAATTGAGCAATCACTTGTTGATTAACAATCAATTCGTTAGCGGAAATATTGCGCCAATGCCTTATACTATGATCTACTGTGTGAATTTTAAATTTAGGAAATTGTGAAAAAGGAATATTCTCACCTTTGACAATGACAGGATATAAATCACTTGGCCAACTATAAACAATAAGATAGTTCCTGTGTAATAACGCGCTGCAAGCTTGCGGATTGTTTAACTTAAGGTTAT
>JBCCYM010000080.1:0-6773 GCA_039190005.1 Pseudomonadota bacterium | reverse complement strand
GGCAAAAATAAATAAAGCACGATACGCGATTTTAGGCATGTTAGCACTTCTTGAATCAGCGAGTGGTTATGACATGAAGAAAAAAATGGCGAATTCAACCGATCATTTCTGGAAAGAAAGTGATGGCGCGCTTTATCCTACTCTAAAACAACTGAGTGATGAAGGGTTGCTTACCTGTAAAATTGATAACGTGGCATCAGGAAAACCAAAAAAAATGTATACGATTACTGAAGATGGTATGTCAGAGCTTTTGGAGTGGATGGCTGAAGATTTTGAATTAGCAACAGTAAGAAATGAATTGGTTCTAAAAATATTCTTTGGATCTTTGGTTGATAAAAAAATCAGTATTCATCATCTAAAAGAATTTCGTTACAGGAATGAAAAGTTTTTGGCACGCTATCGCGGTGATATGGCGCGTATTGAAAACAGTAAAAATAAAGACATCTATCACTATTTGACTATGCGCGCGGGGGTGATGATAAAAGAAACATTTATACGTTGGTGTGATGAATCATTAAAATTATTGGATAGCTAAAGTGGAAGCTGTTTATCTTAAAAAGACATTCAGTGTCGCATTGCCAGTGATTTTAACGCAATTGACAACAACAATTACCGGTTTTATTGGCATGGCTTTTCTAGCCACATTAGGGCATACGGTATTGGCCGCGAGCGCGCTGCTATATAGTATTCAAACCATGATCTTGGTGATTGGCGCGTCACCTTTGTTTTCATTGTCAATTTTAGTATCGCGTGCTTTTGGTGGTAGTGAAAAACATGAAATTGGCATTATTTTAAAACAGAGCTGGATATTAACATTATTAATCGTGCTTATTATTTTTGTTTTATACAGTTCAATATCTTTTATATTACACGCTTTTGGGCAATTACCACAATTAGTCGCGATTATAAAACCTTATTTTAATATAGCGCGCTGGGGTGTACCGGCCGCGTTGATGAATATTAGCTGTTCACAGTTTTTATTGGGTATCGGTAAGCAAAAACTGGTTGCTATGCTATCAGTGTTGCGAACATTATTTTTAATTGTGACAGGATATATATTTGTGCTTGGCCATTTCGGCGTCATGCACTATGGTGTGGCTGGTTGGGGGGTGGCTTTTACAATTACTGCTTGGTTAATGCTTTTTATAATTTTAAGTATTTTTTATTGGCAACATGATTTTAAAAAATTTCAAATATTTTCTATGGATATGCGTGGTGGTTTGCGACATTTAAATAACTTATTTAAGTTTGGTTGGCCTATTATGTTTCAAACAGGCAGTGAGTTATTTTCTTTTGGGTTTGTCACGCTAATGGTTGGATGGTTGGGCGCTGTTGCTTTGGCATCTATGCAGGTGGTGACACAGTTTTTAATGATCATGGTGATTCCCGCCTATGGATTTAGTATGAGCGCCAGTGTGTTAGTTGGCTATTCGCTGGGTGCAAAAAATTATACTCAGGCAAGAATATTTGGCTATATTAACTTTATTTTGTGCACATTGCTTATTACTTTTTTTGCTATCGTGATCAATGTGTTTCCTACGCAACTAGCGCATATTTTTTTGCAACCAGCTGAGCCAAATTATCAACAAATTTTGGCATTAGTAAAAACAATATTTACTATCGTCGCTTTTTCACAGATATTTGATTCAATCCGCAATAGTTTGACTGGCGCGTTACGTGGACTATTGGATATGCGTTTTCCAATGATAGTCTCATTTATCGCCATATGGGTTTTGCGTGTGCCGATTTCATACTATTTGGCATTTAAGTTACATATGGGTGTTATTGGTATCGCCTATGGCGCGGTAATCGGTATGTTTGTGGGTTCAATTATTATATTTTGGCGATGGTATCAAAAAACAAAGAATATTCATCTAATTCATATACCTGCTTCTAAACAATAACATATTGTTAGTAACGAATATCAATAAAGCAATATGTTTAACCTTGTCGCTTCAGTCAAATACACCAACAAGCGCGGTGATGCACTAGTTTTTTACATCTAAAATTTTAGTTATTTCGAGTTATTATCCAATTTGTTCGTCTATAGCCATTTGGCAAAATAATCATATACTGATCTTATTATGCCGCCTTTCGGGTTCGCGTATAATGATACTGCTGGCACTGTTTTTATAACAGTATCGTCCAGTGTAACTTCAACTTTTCCCACAACTTGATTCATCTTGATGGGGACGTGTATGCCATCATTTAATACAAGATGTGTTTTGGGTTTCATATTGCTTTGTTTAGGTATTGTAACGACTAACTTTTTCTCAACACCTACGTCGACCATTTTATGCTTGCCACCATAAACACGTAATTTTTGCAAGGTCGATCTGCTTGGATATAAGGTGACATCTTTAAAAGACCTAAAGCCATAGATTAACAATGTTTTGCTATCTGTGGCACTGGCTTGCGCGTTAGGCGCGTTGAGTACCACACTTATTAATCTCATGGGGTTATCAGGCTGTTTAGCTGTGCCAACTAAGGAGAAACCGGCGCTATTTTTGGATCCGGTTTTTAAGCCATCGGCATCGGGATAAATAAATAACAACTTATTGTAATTGTACTGTTTAATATTGTTAAATGTAAAAGATTTTTGACTAAACCAACTCTGGTATTGTGGATATTGAGTCACAATCGCCCGTGCGAGTATTGCCAAATCTCTCGCGCTACTATAGTGAGCGGGAGCGGGTAGCCCCATGACATCAGTAAAATGGGTATTGACCAGGCCTAATAGTTTAGCTTGTCGGTTCATCATGTCGACAAAAGCGCTTTGTGTGCCAGCAATATGCATGGCAAGGGTGACTGTGGCGTCATTGCCTGAATCGACAAGAATGCCCTGGATAAGTTGCTTAACCGAAACTTTCATATTAGGTTTTAGGAACATTCTTGAGCCACCAGTCGCCCAAGCCACCTCGGGTACTTTGACAACATCGTCGAGTTTTAGTGAACCATTTTGAATGTCTTGCGCTACAATGTATATGAGCATAAGTTTGGTGATGCTGGCAGGTGGGAGACGTTTGTTAGCATTGTACGCGGCAAGTATGCTACCGGTTGTTGCCGACATTAGAATATAACTTGCCACATTTAGCTCAGGCGGGCTTGCGATAGTCTCCGGCCAACGTTTAGTTAGAGGGTCAAGTACGGGGTCGGTAAAACCAGCTGGTTTAGGTGTCACTTGTTCGGCGAGCGGCACATGCGCTTTTACATCAACCGCACCAAATTTGTTAAGTGGCGGACTGTATTGTTTGTCTGATGTGTGAGAAATATTGTTACTATAAACACAGCATGGCTCAATGCCTATTATTGCGACAGCCATTAGTAGAATAAAACGATATTTCATATCAACTCCTATAACTATTAAATTTTTCGATCTATCACAGATTGTATTTTTTCACCTTAAAGTGGGTATTTCTGAGAAAATGAACACTTATTATCGCTGATCGTGAACGGTTCATCTAAGTTAGTCTTCAAGGTCGGTTAATTATGTAAAAGTGTTCACGCTGTGTCAAATTGTTTGCGCGTGGATTGTCGCGCTTGGGGCTAGAATGCGCCCATTATAGTTTATTATAAGCCATTGATTAAACTGGTGCCCCGAACAGGATTAGAACCTGTGACCTTCTCCTTAGGAGGGGAATTTTTGTAATATAAGACTATACAACTCAGTCAAATCGTAGGCAAGGCCAGTCCAGTAATTTTCATTTAAGTAATTGATTATAAACGTATTAATATCTGGCATGGGTTTGTATGGTTGAATATCGATTAATAAGTAACTATAATGTAATTGCATCACCATAGCATCACCAAATGGAGGTCTCCTATGATAGCCGTGATTAACAGTAGCTTGCTTAAAAAACTACCTTTCAAACCGCAACGGTATGAGGTAAGAGATGAGAAACTGAAAGGGTTAACATTAACAATTTTCCCCTCTGGTAGAATGACCTACCGCTGCAATTATGGTCGTGGTAAATTTATTAGCATTGGTAATGCTGTTGTTATAACACCGGCGCAAGCACGACAAAAAGCTAAAGACATTCTAGGACAAGTAGCACGCGGCATTGATCCTACCGCAAAGTATAACTTACAAGATGGTATTACTTTAGAAAAATTTATCCGGCAAGAATATACCCCCTGGTTTAAAGCCGAAAAACCTGATACTTGGCAAAAAGAATTATTTCCGCTAAAAGAATTTTGTCGTTTGTTTGGTAATAAAAACCTGACCCAGATTACACCATATTTAATTGATAAATGGAAAGCTAAACGCATGGAAGGTGAAAAAGCAATTAGTTCGGCAAGTATTAATCGTTATTTAACAACCTTGCAAGCAGCATTGTCGCGAGCAGTTTCTTGGAAGATTATTAAAGAAAATCCATTAGCCAGATTAAAAAAAGCTAAGGTCGAAAATGATCATCGCATTCGTTATTTAACACAAAAAGAGTATCAAAATTTATTATTCGCTTTAGACGCTCGCGAAGAAACAATAAGGTGTAAAAGAGCAGAAGCAAACCGCTGGCGCAAAGCGCGAAGTTATCCTTTACTTCCTGATTTACGACAACAAAAGTTTGTCGATAGTTTAAAACCAAAGGTTTTATTATCGCTTGCCTCAGGGATGCGTCTTTGTGAATTGCGCCGTATTCGCCGTGAGGTTAACGTTGACCTTACAAAATCAGGTTTAAAATTGACAAAAGAAGTTACCAAAACTAAAAAACCAAGATTTATTCCATTGGATGCTGATACTTTAAAAATCTTAAAAGATTGGTTAAAACAGACTGAGAAAAAATATGGTAATACGGGCCCTGTTTTTCCTGCTAAAGATGGTAAGAGTCAATTTGATAATATGAACAAGGCATGGAAAAAATTACTGCAAGACGCGAAAATTGATAATTTCCGTTGGCATGATTTACGCCATGATTATGCGTCACAATTAGTCATGTCTGGCGTAGACTTAAATACAGTACGTGAATTATTGGGTCACACAGATTTTAAAACAACACTCAAATATGCGCATCTGGCGCCAGAGTATAAAGCGGATGCGGTCAAGCAGTTAGTAAATCGGAGGAAAAAACTTTTGAAAGATTAAATTTGGTATCCAATTAGTAGAAGAATTATTCGGCATTATTTGCTAAATTAGCGGTTTTTCTACATTCGCGTCACTTTCTGGGTGAAAAATGGAAAGAGACGCGGGATTTATTCTTTTTGCTATGCCATGTCAGAATTTTTATCATATAGCGCAGCGAGAGGTGTAAATAATCTTTGGCAACCTTGCTCAATAAATCGTTTGATTTTTGGCGACCATGACTGAATGATTGTAAAGGTAATGCTTGTTATGTTGTTTATTATTGACAATAATAGTTATTCTATATGACTTTATTCAATAAGAGTTAACTATTGAATTGCCATCCTTTTTTGACCATTATCCCGAAAATGAAGTATAATTGACAATGGAGTTATAAATACTACTCGGGTTAGGTAGCTAAACAATGAAAATAATAAGCAAACTAAGGATCTCACCATATACGCGTTTATTTTGGACAGAGTATCAGTTAGATCCGTTGAGAGCGGATTATAACATTGTTTTTGATCAAACCATTACTGGGGGTTTAGATCTAGTTCAATTAAATAGAGCAGTGCATAAATTTGTTCATGATCATATATTAATGAACAGTCACCTCATTGAAGAGGGTGAAAAGCTATATTGGATCAAGAATGCATCTATTCTAGAATTACAAATATTCAATTCATGTAAAGGTCAAGCTGATTTTGTCAAGCAACCTTTTCGACTTGAACAAGGACCACTATACCGTTTTGGTGTTTTTAAGAAGTCTGAGCAAGTTCATATCTTTATTATTGTTTTTCATCATGTTTTAATTGATGGGTTATCATTTGATTACTTTATTGATCAATTTTCTCGTTATTATAATGGTATGGCTGTACAGAAAATCAGAGATCAGGAGAAGAGGATTTCAGATATAACAGTGTCACTAGAAAATAACATTCAGTCTTGCTTTGAAGTATCTAAAGGATTTTGGTCAGAAAAGCTGAAAGCATTGCCACCTAAAAATGAATTGCCTTACAGTAAATCTAAAACTAAAACGAATTTAATCGGAGAGAAACAATTTTCAATTAAAAAATCTGACTATGCCTTATGGACTAAGAATCTCAATCTGAAGGTTTCGAATAATAATATATTTATGCTCATTTGGTCAGTATTGGTGGCACGTTATAGTAAGCAAACAACGGCACAGGTAAGTTATCCTGTGGCAATCAAGCAAGGTGCTGATTTTATCTATGGTGCTCATATTAATACACTCATTTTTGCATTGGATTTGGATACACAAACCACATTATTGGGTGTGATAGACCATCTTAGAATAGAGTTGCAATCAATTGTTAGGCATAGTTACTTGCCTACTCAGTACATGATACAAGATTCGCCAATCAAAAAACTTAATGTGGGTTTTGCACAAACGAATCTTAAGAATAAGCTATTTGATTTTGGAGAATGCGAGGCAAGTGTCAATAAACGTTTTAATATTGATATTGCAGGTTCTGAATTACTTTTAGAATATGAAGAAGTGAAGGGTTATTTTAATTTTAGATTGAGATATCGAAAGGATTTATTTTCGGTTTCTCAGATACATTCTTTATCTTCACATTATATAAATTTATTACGTAATGTTTTACTGTCACCAGAGGAAAAATTATTTAGCCATTGTTATCTTAACAAGAAAGAATATGAACAAATAGTTTATGAATGGAACAAGACAGAT
>JBCCYM010000079.1:0-6774 GCA_039190005.1 Pseudomonadota bacterium | reverse complement strand
TTGATTATTTATTATTTTTTATAACCGTTTGCCATTATAGACTGTAGATTTGATATTATTACTATGCTTTAAAAGGTGGTTTTTTATGGGGTCTAAATTACTTAATAGTTCAAGCAGCGCACCTGCTTGAACTAGCTGGGTTCCTAATATAGGCGAGAAAAACTAGACAAAAAAGGTAAATTTTTAAAGCCAATCTTCCAATAACAATAGGAGAAAAAAATGAGCAAAAAAAAGTTTATACGACGAAGCGAAAATCTGAAACTGCCCTTGAAGTGATTAAGAAAAGTACAACGCAAGCGCAATTGCCGAATCGTTACAAGGTACAACTCTGTCAATTCAAATCATGGAAGCAAGCTACACTAGCAGTGATTGAGCAATATTTTTTCTAAACAACAGGCACACCAGTCTAAGCAAAGTGTTTATCCCGAAACTATGAACAGACAGACAAATGACATGCTCAGATAAAGTCAGTTAAAAAACACAAAGACAGCATTGAGCAGCAACGTAAAATAATTAAACCTAAAAACCACAGTGGTCCCTGAGCTTGTCGAAAGGCTACTTTATTACCTTGCCGTCGCCCCTTCGACAAGCTCAAGGATCTCAGATTGATTTGGATAGTGAAATAAAAATTTGCGTCGTCACCTTAACAAAGCATAATCCTAAAAAGTGGAAAATTTTCGGGTAACCGAGCCTAATGTGTTACTTTGCCAATGATTACTGATACTTTCAGTTACAATTCTAAATACTATCATAAAACGACCTTATTTCATATCTTTTTCATTATTTTTTCACTAGGAATCTAAGGCGTGATTCAAAAGACAAAGCTTGCATCTTTAAGCAAAACAGGTATAGTTACATATTTGATAGATTCTCACTAGATCTAAATAGATCGAACATACAACAACGAACGGTTATGAAAAAAATCACACTGCTAGCAATAGTGTCGCTGCTGATGTTATTCAGCGCGGCTTACGGCGATACTAGCTTTGTTGTTAAAAAAATTGAGGTCAATGGCTTACAGCGCATTCCACAAGCGACCTTATATAGCTATCTGCCCATAAAAACAGGGCAAACGCTGGATGATTCAGAAAGCAACAAAATCATTAACGATCTCTATGCCACCGGGTTTTTTTCCAATATCTCACTGTCACGTCAAAATAATACCTTAATTATCAATGTGGTCGAACGCCCGGTAATCAACAATGTTAAAATTTCCGGTAATAGCGCGATCAAAACCAAACAGCTTAATCAAGCGCTTACTGATCTAAATGTTATTCAAGGCGCGGAATATAATCCATTTCTACTCGCTGACATCAAAAACGCCTTGTTACCACAGTATTACAGTCAGGGACGTTACAATGCCAAAATAAATATCAATGTGATCAAACTCGCTAGAAATCGCGTCAACTTGGCTATTGATATTTCTGAAGGGAAAGTTGCCACCATCAAACAAGTCAATATTGTCGGCAATTACGCTTTTCCGGAAAAAACCCTTCAAGATCATTTTTCACTGACATCACCGGGATTGCTGTCACTGTTTAATCACAGCGATATTTATTCTAAGGAAAAATTTTCCGCCGCGTTAAACGGTCTTAAAAACTTTTATCTTGATCATGGTTATTTGCGCTATAGTCTTAATTCATCGCAAGTATCCACCACACCGAATCGCGAGCAAATTTATATTAACGTTAATATTACTGAAGGTGAGCAATATCGCATTAGTAATTATCAATTTACCGGCAATACCAGCCTATTATCAACAAAAGAACTAAACAGTGCCAATCAACTCAGAAAAGGCGCTATTTTTTCACGGCAAAAATTAATCAATACGGAACGCAATATTACCAACATACTGAAAAACAGAGGCTACGCTTACGCTGAAGTCATACTAGGTGATGGCAAACAAGATTCAGGGGTTACGATCGATGATAAAAATCGAACCGTGGCACTCACACTGAGCATTAAACCTGGTGAGCGTGTCTACGTCCGACGGGTGACGTTCTCCGATAATTACCATACCAACGACAATGTTTTACGTCGCCAAATTGAACAACTCGAAGGCGCTCTGTCATCTTACAAACTGATTTCAACCTCTAAACAACGGCTCTTACAACTACCTTATATTCGCGGCGTCGATGTGCAAACCACACCGGTACCTGGAAAACCTAATGAAGAGGACGTCAATTATAAAGTCAAAGAATATCCATCAGCCTCCTTTTCCGCCGGTCTTGGTTATAATGACGCCTATGGCCCCCTCTTTAATGCCGCGTTCAATCAGAAAAACTTCCTCGGCACCGGCAATCAATTCGGTGTGAATTTTCAACGCGCGACCTATTTAACCCAATACGCGGTGAACTATAATAATCCTTACTATACCAATTCGGGTATTGGACGCGGGTTTAACTTCGATTATCAGAAATACAATGCCAGTCAAATTAATATTACTGACTATACCACCAACACGCTTTCGGCGAATATGTATTACAGCATTCCGATTTCAACGCGCACTTCTTATCAAATCGGCTATGGTTATGAAAATCTTTCATTAAAGCTAGGTAGCACACCATCAACAGAAACACAAAGTTTTGTCGACAGTTTTGGCACCCGTTTTTATCAGCTTGTTGCCAATCTAGGTTGGAACTACCGCAACTTCGATCGCGCGATTATGCCAACCAAAGGCACATCGCAGTCACTTGGATTAAGCATTACCGCGCCAATCTCAAAAAACAAATCATTATCCTATTACCGCGCGCTGTACGCGTTAAAATTTTTCCAGCCGTTATATAAACGCAGCTGGCTATTTACCGCGCGCGGCAATTTAGGCTACGCCAACGGTTATGGCAGATTCTCCAGCAAACTGCCATTCTTTGAAAACTTCTACGCCGGTGGCATGGATTCAGTAAGAGGTTATGTCGCTAATACGCTGGGACCTCAAGATTCTCAGGGCAATTCCATCGGCGGCAATGTATTGATAGATGGTTCAGCCGGCGTTGTTTTCCCCAATCCGGCCGGACATAACATAAGAACCACTTGGTTTGTTGATGGCGGTAATGTCTTTAATTCACCAAGGCGCTTATCGGGTATAGTTGGCAAGCAATTCCGCTACTCAACTGGCGTCGAAGTCGATTGGTTGAGTCCGTTTGGCGCGACATTGCGATTCGCCCTAGCCCAAGCGCTTAATGCCAGCAGCAGCGATCAAAAACAATTCTTTAGCTTTAGTCTCGGCGCCGGGATTTAGTGAGTTTTTTATCTCTCCACCACTTCTATTTCTCTCCCGCGATCCTTCGACAGGCTCAGGGAACAATCCAGGAAAAAAATGTTCATGCCTGTAGTTTATTCTCTGGATTCCCGCATTCGCGGGAATGACGGGAGACTGCTTGAGCAGCCAATAATTAAATGCTAGAATAGCAACCTTAGACAATGTCACTCTCGGAGAATATAAAATGAAAAAGACCTCACTTGTTATAACAACCTTATTATTATCAATAACCCTATCTACCGCGTTTGCTAAAGATACTTCTACACATAAAACAAACCAGACCTCAACAACCGCCGCTGAAAAACAGTTAAAGATAGGTATTGTTGATGTTCAAGCGGTGCTAGCAGATTCACCAGCAGTAAAAAAAATTAAATCAGATGTGAATAGCCAATATCAACCTAAGATCGATCAAATAAAGCAAAGCCTGCAAACTAACGAAGAAAAACTGAAAAAAGATGGTATTACAATGAAAGCGGCTGATAAAGCGGCATTGGAAGAAAAAATAAAAGCCGATTATCAACAAGGTATGGAATTGTCACAGGAATCAAATCAAGTGCTACAGAACAAGATGACCCCTATCTTTCAACAATTACAACAAACTGTTAACGCCTTTGCCAAAAAACATCATTATGACATCATCATACCAAAGTCCAGTTTATTATTTGAGCGCGAAGGTTTGGAAAACGATATCACCAGCCAGATATCCGACGCGTTTAACGCCGCGGATAAAGAAGCAAGCACTAAAACCAATGACGACACATTAAAAAACGCGGCCGCTGATGACAAGGGATTATCATCCCCTCAAGCAGAAAAAAAATAAACGGTCGATATGAAAGAAAACAAATTTGACAAAAACCTCGCGGAATTGGCCACACATGTTGGCGCGCATTTACATGGTGACGCCACGGCAATCATTCATGGCATCGGCACCATACATTCGGCGCAACCGGGACAAATTACCTTTCTTGATAACTCTGATTATCGCCGTTATTTGCCTGAAACCAAAGCCACGGCGGTCATATTAACAGCGCGAAATCTGGCAAAATGTCCGACCAACGCGCTGGTTGTTGACAGCCCCTATTACGCCTACGCCAAACTCGCTGAATTATTTATCAATCGACCGGCATTAAAACAAGGCATACATCCCAGCGCGATTATTGGCGAAAACTGTGACATCGCCGATTCGGCCCATATTGGCGCCAAAGTGGTGATTGGTGATCATGTAAAAATTGGCGCTAACACCATTATTTCCGCTGGCTGTGTAATCGACACGAATTGTCAGATTGGTGATAACTGCTTTTTGGCAAGCAATGTGACATGCTATGACAGTGTCATGATAGCAAATCGAGTGACCATCCACAGCGGCGTAGTCATTGGTTCAGATGGTTTTGGCTTTGCCAAAAAAGATAATCAATGGCATAAAGTCCCTCAGCTTGGTCAAACCATTATTCATGATGATGTTGAGATTGGCGCTAATAGCACCATTGATCGCGGCGCCATTGGTAATACTGTCATTCATAAAGGCGTAAAACTAGACAATCAGATTCAAATCGCCCATAACGTTATTATCGGTGAACATACAGCGATTGCCGCCAATACGGCGATCGCTGGTAGCACTAAAATCGGCAATCATTGTAGCATCTCCGGTGGCGTTTCCATCAATGGTCATATTGAAATTTGTGATCATACCCTGATTACTGGCGCGGCAACGGTTTCAAGTTCGATAAAAACACCTGATGTTTATTCGTCATCATTAACAGTGATGCCACACAAGCAGTGGATCAAAAACATTGCCCGACTGCATCAGCTTGATAAAACATTAAAAAATTTAAAACAAAGCAATCATAGAGAAATTGATCATGCCACAACTCAACACATCTCAACATTTAGTACAAAGAGGGTACCAGCCGTGACAGAAACATTATTTGACACACAGAATGTACGTAAATATTTACCGCAACGGGAACCATTCTTATTTATAGATCGCGTCGTTGAATACGTGCCAGAAAAATATATTATCGCGATTAAAAATGTTACCGGCAATGAACCCTTTTTTGCCGGTCATTTTCCTGGTCAACCGGTGATGCCCGGTGTGTTGATACTCGAAGCATTGGCCCAGGCCGGCAATGTTTACACATCCATACTTTCTTTAGATACAGAAAATGTGTCGGCGCCACCTAAACCGGTTTATTTTGCCGGTATAAACAAAGCTCGATTTAAACGCGTTGTCGAACCAGGTGATCAACTTATTCTAAGAGCGGACTTTGTCAAAAAACGCCTCAATACCATGGTCATGCAAGGCACAGCCTTTGTTGGTGACGAAGTCGTCTGTACCGCCGAACTACTTTGCGCGATACCAAGAGAGGATAAAAAATAAATGGAAACAACAAACAAAACGGGTAGCAATGTCATCGTCACTGAAAAAAATCAACAGCCAGCAAAAATTGACCCACGCGCGATCATAGACCCTAGCGCTAAACTTGCTGACAATACCATTGTTGGCCCCTACAGCATTATTGGCGCTGATGTTGAGATTGGCGAAGGCACAGAAATAGGCGCGCATGTCACCATTAAAGGGCCAACTAAAATAGGCAAACACAATAAAATATTACAATTCGCTTCCATCGGTGAAGACCCACAAGATTTAAAATATCAAGGTGAAAGCGTCCGTTTGGAAATCGGCGATCATAATACCATTCGAGAATTCTGCACCATCAATCGTGGCACCAAAGGTGGTGGCGGCATTACCAAAATTGGCAACAATAATTTTTTAATGTCCTACGTACACATCGCTCATGACTGTATTTTAAAAAATCATATTATCATTGCCACCCATGTGTCACTTGCCGGACATATCACTGTTGATGATTACGCCATATTTGGTGGTTTTGTCGGTGTTCACCAATACTGTTATATTGGCGCGCACAGTTTTTCCGCGGCAGGCTCACTGATCCCCAAAGATGTCCTGCCATTTACCAAGGTATCCGGTTACTACGCCAAACCTTTTGGTTTAAACAATGTTGGTTTAAGACGACGCAACTTCTCCGAAGATACTATGGCGGTTTTAAAACAGATTTATAAAATTATTTATCGGAAAAATCTCACCGTAGAAGAAACTATTGTTGAGCTCTCTGAAATGGATGGTGAAGCCGATGAAGTTGGCATCATGATTGAAGCACTAAAACGCTCACAACGCGGTATTGTAAGATAAGTTTTTACGATAAGAGGCTCTATACAAATTGCTTTTCAGGACATGAACCCGTGGTAGCGACAAAATGAGCAGACAAATTCGCATATTGAAAGAGAATAGAGATATGTTACAGAAAAAGGCAAGATTGATGAGTAAGCGTATTAGTTCTGACTGTGTAACCAAAAGCTTTTTTTAATCTTTCCTTTCGTACACCAATTAATATCTTATCAAAATATTGTTGGTGTGTTTTAAAAATTTCTTTACATGAATTTTCGTATACATTAAGGATCTTATCTGGTTTAAAGTTTTTTATTTTGTTAATCAA
>JBCCYM010000078.1:0-6778 GCA_039190005.1 Pseudomonadota bacterium | reverse complement strand
CAATTCTTGTGATGGTTCTTTTGCTCACTGGAAACAAAAACTTAAAATTCATCGTGGTTTAAAAAAACATCGCCGCAACAAAATGATCAATTTCTTACTTTCTCAATAGCTTTTTAGCATCACTTTTTGTCCATTATCCCTAGTTTCTTTATTTGGCAATACAATATAAGTTGCCATAAGAATAGGCCAACTATTATAACCTGGCAAATTGATCAGGGGATCACTTGCTATGTCAATATTTTTATCATTAATATTAGCTAACGCCGCGTAAGCTGATATTAAGCTGGGGCGCACTAAAAAGCCTTTATTACCCTTATTTTGTCCAACAATTAAAGACGCCATGGATAATTTTTTCGATGTGGCCGCATTATAGTCACAGTAGCCAATACTGTATGGCAAGTTATGTACCACACTTGCTAAGGTCATATTACTATTCACACCAATTTTATAGGCTTTGTCTTTTAATAAATCATTTAAATAACCTTTGTTAGGATCATTACTATTGACAAGTATGATACAACAACAATAGAGTATTCATTACAGCTATTGTCATTCCCGCGCAAGCGGGAATCCAGCACTATTGCATTTATCATTGTCAGTGGCAAACAATTGGCTGAGAAACGACGTTATATGTTTGTCGGCTGTTTTATTGTCGCCCCACCCGAAGTGGTTTGCCAAACCTTAGTGGCATTGCCGATGTATATCTTGTTTGAAATCGGTTTATTGCTTACCGGATTCTTGGCAGAGAAACCAAAAAAAGTGTCTAATGAAGTAAGTGATTCGGTTTAACCTAAAAACTGCGGTTAGCGACAGAGGTACCCAAACTACTCTTCAACTTTGTCAAATTAATTCGCGTTTTGTCACTAAATTGTCACACTAAGATGCTATCTTTGTCTCGAGACAATAACCAAGCCGTAGCAAGGTGAATTTTGGAAGGTATAAGCATTTGGCAACTTATCATTGTGATGGTCATATTACTGATGTTATTCGGCACTAAAAAAGTACGTAGCATCGGCACTGATCTTGGACATTCTATCCGTGGCTTTAAACAAGCCTTGAATACAAGAGATGGCGATAACATCGATATCCTGTCTGAAAAAACAAGTAGTCCCAAAAATATCTAATCAATAATAAAAGTATTTAATAATTTTTATGAGAGTGAATTATATGTGGCGAAATTTTAATGGTGTGTTTATTGGCTTTATTAGTATTGTGTCCTAACAAATTGCCTGGGGCACTAGGTCAAATCATGCTATATGTGAATCAAATTAATATAGGAGAGTGATGTCATGGCATCCGATAAGAAATTATTATCAAGTAATTATAAAAAAATCCGTTCCTTTAAACAGATACACGAAAAACTCTCCCAACGACTCAAATATGTCATTGAAGATGACAGTATTCGTGAAAAAGAATTAAAAGCCTTCAATTTATTAGTCTATCGTCAACAGTTTTTAAAAGGCTCGGCAAAAGTCAGTCTGTTTGCCGGTCTGGCAAAAAGCGGATTAGTTCCCACCGCTTGGGGGCAGGTGAATAAAGAATTGCATGTAGATCCACAAGAGGTGGGCTTAACTGATGCGGATACAGTCACTGTACAAACACCGGCAGGCTTAACGCTAAATGGTGAATTATTTCAAGATGTCAGCAATACCACACTACCGACAATTATAGGGCCTGCCAGTCAATCCGGAGGACATCAAGGTTTACATACCGTCTTAGAGGGATTTCAACCTTTACCTAAAATTCAAAGTCAACTTTTAGGTGTAGATTCACAACAAACACCTTTAGAAAACACATTTGCAGATATTGACTACCACTATGGACCCATTGAATTTATGCAATTTTCTTCTTTGATGTGTGCAAAAACTAATAATACCCCATCTGAACTGGATGGCATCACTTACTTTCAACATCAAGCACAAACACCTCTCGCAAAAAACGGTCAGTCGATCACTCAAGGATTTCAAGAAATATTAATAGGTGGTCTCAGTGGTTATAATTTTAATTATGGTTTAGATATAAAGAATTTTTCTTACTCGCAATATTCCGCGGAGCCTTATATCACTGCCATTACCCATTCACTTACAAACAAGGTGCAAGCGAATGTTAATAATCAAAATGAGTTATCGGTATATGGCGCCTGGTCAGTATTTGTTAGAGGTGCAGTGCCAAAGCAATTTTATTTATTAGTTAGAACAAGTCATGCTGAGATATCGCTGCAGTTGCAAGATTCATTATCTGCTGAAAAGCAATCGACTATTGGCGATTGGAAAATTTTACCGCTTTATGATGTGATCATCCAACGATTGCCAAATAGCGTAACGGACTTAAACCTGGATGCGAGAACTTATTACGATATTAATGGTCAAGGGTTCTTTTTTATAAATTGTACTTATTCATATAGTACTAATAACAGTAGTTATGGAGATTGTCATCAACAATTCTTAATTTACACTGATTTGCAAGGTAATGTTCATATCGTACCCGTTCAAGTTATGGATACTTATTTAGCTGGTGAGATTGGTTTAAATTCAAATTTACTAAAAATCGGTGGATTTAATTCTGCCAACAATATCAACCCTTTTCAGAAAGCAAGTCTTGATTTGGTATGCACAGTGCTGACAAACTCAACTCCCGAGCATTATTCAGTAACATTAGTCATTGATAGTGAGGAGGTTGGCAAAAAAATATCACAAGGTGTTACGTATCTTTTATACCCATTACATACTTTAGATTTTGATACATCTGATAAATCCAGCAACTCTAACTATGTTGTTTGTGACAATTCGTTTGCAGATTTAAGAAGAGTTTACCAGATTAGTTTTGAGAATCATAACGCTGCGAACATGGTCGTGCTCCATAATAAAGCATTGGCTATTGTAACCAACGTGAATGCTCAGGGTGTTAGAGATGGCGGATGGTATATTGCTAAACAAGATTTTGCTTTTGCTGGCAAAGGTTTAAGCTCTACCGCGCAATTAAATCCAAATACTTTATATGGAGGGTGCAGCAAGTACGGTCGCTATTTTTCCAATACCGGCACACAACGATTATTCCGTTTCTATTGTTCAGATACCAGCGGAAATTTATATGTATTGCGCCAATCAATAGACTTGGATGACAGTGACAGCAAATATGGCACACCGATCACGACAACATTGTCAGGTTATGGTATCACCGTGCCGGAATTTTCTTTTCAAAGCCCTGGCGACGGTTCGCGATTATATCATTCCACAAGTACAATACTCACCAAGGGGAAATCTATCACAGTCCAAAATACTACCAATTTGAATGCCTATATGTTGGTTTTCCAGGAAAGTGATGGCAATTTGGTATTATATAACCACACAGGTCAAGATTCAGCGCATTATGGGACAGTGATCTGGTCTGCCAATATCGCGAACAAAGGCGGTGCTAATCTAATTTTTCAGAACGATGGCAATCTAGTAGTTTATAACGAAGACGGCACCTCAGTTGTCTGGTCAAGCAATACCTCAGGCAATAATACGGCGCAATTTTATTTCCAATCAGATGGTAACATTGTTATCGCAGATAGTGATAACAATGTTATTTGGTCGCGAGGCACGAAAGGGAACAATGGAGCAAATCTTGGCAACTCAACACCACAGGGTAATTATGATGCCTCTCATTTAGGCGATGATTATTCAGCATTTTATGCCTTGCATCGTTTTTCTCATGATTCGGAATTTATATATACCAAAAAAGATAGTGATGGTCTGCTGACAGCATCAATTTGTTATAATAAATATATGGAATCATCCTGGCAGGAAGAATTTCTTGAGATACAAACAGACGGTATTAAAAACGCGCGCTGTTTTGAAGGTTATAGTGCGACAGATCAAACACAACAAGTGATTCTATCCACCGGACAAAGCATTCTAGTACAAAGCGAGGGCACTCTATTTTACAGACTAACTATCTCTTCAACGGATGGCGGTCTACACTGGCAAAAAATCGACGCTAATGGTGGTGGAAATTGGCAACATGTTTGGTCTGTAGTGCCCTCATCAAACGCATCTGAGCGCAAATTATATTTCACCCAAGATGGCAACTTAGTATTTGACAACCCAGACATTTGGAGTTCAAAAACTACTGGAAACAATGGTGCGCTTTTATATCTTCAAGCTTCAGATGGCAATTTAGTTATCCGTGATGTAACAGATGCCCCAATATGGTGCAGCAGCACTGGCACTACTGGCCTTAATAATGTTCAGGCCACAGACGTAAACTCAGAATGTTTTTACCACACATCGATTCAACCTGTGAGTGTTTATGGCAACACCGTATCGCTAACGTCAACCCAGTTTATTGAAGTACGTAGCCCATCAACATTAAAAATCCTTTGTGATCATACCCGATCTTATCACTTAATTAATCGAACCACTTCAGCGTTATTACCTCTTAATCCAAATTCAGGAAAACTAACCTTACGTGTGCCGGCTCACGATCGTTTACATTGCAGCCTGTTAATTCGAATCGTCGATGTTAAAGACTATGCTATTGGTCTAGCAGAACAAGCATTTTTATCAAAACTTGATCCAAACGTACAAACTTCAGGAGCAGCTAAGGGAGCAATCACACCATGGATGTCATCACCTTTAGCGCTTAGCACCCAACAGCTTGCTTTACAACAAGACTCAAGTACGGGTGATTATACTTACACCAATAAAAATCAAGTCGCCAGCCAAAATTATCAATACAATTCAACCTATGTCAGCGCCCCTGATTCAGGCAATCAAGTGATGAGTCAATTTGTCAGAAGTGCTGCCAGCAAGCTTCAGCAACAACCCACGCAAATTAATATACAATCGAATAATCTGGGCGAAATCCAGGAAATAAATCCACTCACTCATTCGCCAATAATGACACCAATCTCTCCGCCCAGTAATCCAAAAGACAGTAATGGTTTCAATCCATACGGAAATCATTCGTTTACCTTTGATCCTAACAATCAACTAATTAGTGTGATTGACACTACGTCTTCACAATATATAGCCGTAGAGAAACAGATATTGCATTTCATACATGATTTTTTACACAAATGTGCTCATCTAGTTCACCATGTAGAAGATATTGTTGTAAAGATGGACGCGACGTGTTTAACTATTGCAGAAAAAACGTTTAATGCGATTGAGGCAGTGGGCGATGCCCTGTACCATGTGCTAAAATTTATAGTTAATGTTTTAAAACATGCCTTGCTTTTCTTATTAGAACTCTATCATCTTTTAGAAGACATTGCAAACATTACAGAAGGGATGCAAACATGTATTGAATCCTACTGTTCCAACGATGCAATACAAAACTGCTTAGTTACTCCTGCCATTGAAAATGCTAAGGATATCGCATCATTACAACAATCATTTGATAACAGTATGGATTCATTTATTAGTAAACTGGGAGGGGCATCTCAACCAAAAATCAATATAAATATATTAAACAGTCCCGCAATGAAACCTAAGGAAACATTTGTTTGTCATCCTATGAACAAGATACTCTCTTTTGCTGATAATTTATTAAACCTGGTTGCATCACCACCATCTTTAACTCTACCATCAAGTTACACCAATTGTTTGACAGATATTAACAATTCATTACAAGATCTTGTCAACAATTCTGAAGAAGCTATGTGTAATGCGGTAATCAATATGTTTCCAAATATGCCTATGTTGAATAAAGTACTGGCTGGGTTATTACAAAGCACACAATCCATCTTTGATGATTTTTTAGTGGCGGGTGGTAACATTTTAAACGCCTATTCAAATATTGACAGTCAGGATATGGCAAATTTTTTACAGCCAGCATTAAAATTACCTTGTGTACCGGAAGTCGCGCTGATTGCACAAATAAAACCCATTAAACACTTATTTGCCTTAATTAAAAAAATTACTAAGATCGATCTGATTTCTCTCTTGTCTCTTCCATTACTGCCTTTTGGCTCTTTTATTGCGGCAATGGCTTATTGTGTTGGTGGTTTCGTGACCACCGGACACTTCCCGACATCTTTTGATTTGCCAAATTACGGTGATTCACCGGGTGATAATTATGAGCAAGCAAAGAATAATACCCAGTTTGTTATTTATGGTTTTCGAGTATTGGAAAATTCTTTTTGGGGAATAAGTCAATCAAGCAGCGCATTACTACCCAAACAATTTCAAGTCATGTTTAAAACGATTCGTGTGGCTAATGAGTTTATTCTTAACTGTTTTGAACCGCAAGATACCATACCTCAACACATTTCCAAAGAATTACACTGCTCAGATTTTGTCAATAAAATATGTCGTTTTTATGCGACATTATATCTTCCAATAGTTCCTTCTTTGAGAACCACGAAAATATTAACATCTATAAGCTATGATAATATTTTGCGCGAAGTTATTCAGGTTGTTATCAACCTCATTGATTTCTGCCAAGACACCCCGACAAAAACATCCGAGCTTTTATACAAGTTTACCAATATTGTCGGTGAGTTTTCTACCTTTGCTAATTTTCCAGCATTAAACACTGATGTGCCAACAGCACAACTTTATTTGGATTGCGTCACTATCGTTATGTTATTAACGTTTTTCTCAGCAGAAATATTAGAAGGTCAAGGTGATTAATGATCCAGTTGATCGTTAAAACTTCTGCCACTGCTTGTTTCTATAACATATAATATAATTATAATACGGCGTTGTTGCATAAATAGAAATTTAGCTATAAATATCAAATACTTATGAAAATAGATATTTTTGAAAAATTTTTTATAAATCAATAACTT
>JBCCYM010000077.1:0-7180 GCA_039190005.1 Pseudomonadota bacterium | reverse complement strand
TTAAAATCTAAAAATTTAGATATTAAAATGCATTCAATATGTTCATATTCATTTGGGCACTTAAGGCAACGTCTGTATTGTTTTGACGAAATAAAAGAAATAGCTGTCGATAATTCTTTTTGTTCATGCTGGTATTTGATTTTACAATTCCTACAAAATTTTTTACTATTCCAACAGAGATTGCAAATTTTTTCTATGTTGCATTTCTTGCAAAAGTTATATCTGTTTGAACTATTGCCGCATACAGAGCAGTCATAATTTGGCATATCTATACTCCAATGATTAATATCCTCAATTTTATATATTAAGGCAATGTTATCTCAATCGTGAGATGATAGTTTATTTAATAATATGGATTCTCAAATAGAGTGTCCTCAGAAAAATTTAGTTACTTATACTGAAACATTACTCAAATTTTTGTCATAGTGCTTGACAATAGGCTATTGCTTGACGCAATCGTTTTAAAGTTCTATCTCGACCAAGCAATTGTAAAGTAATCCCCATAGGCGGTGAGACCGTGCCACCGGTAACGGCGACACGAATTGGCTGCGCGACTTTGCCGAGTTTAAGCTGATAATCATCGGCCACGTTATGAATGACTTGCTGTATGTTATCGGCCTGCCAATCAGCTAACGCGGCAAAATCATCATAGAGGCGTATGAGCATTTCAGCATTATCGACGGATAAATGTTTTTTTGCCGCTTTTTCATCATAGGCGTCGATGTTTTTATAGAAATAATCACTTTTTTCAGCCATTTCTTTCAAGGTTTTAACCCGATCAGCCTGTAAATGAATAATGTCCGCTAAAGGCGGACCTTGTTCAGTAGTAATATTCATTGCCGTAAATTGCTGCTGTAAAGCGGCAATCATGTCATTTTCATCATTTGATTTCAGATAATGTTGATTCAACCAGTTAAGTTTGTCAACATCAAAAATAGCGGGTGATTTGCTGATATGTTTGCCATCGAAGAGCGCGATCATTTGTTGGCGTGAAAAAATTTCTTGATCGCCATGTGACCAGCCTAAACGCAGTAAATAGTTGAGTAAGGCTTCCGGTAAATAGCCCATGTCACGATAGTGCATGATGTTGACTGCGTTGCGTCGTTTGGAGAGTTTTTTGCCATCACTACCATGAATCATCGGCACATGCCCGTAAATGGGTGGTGTCGCGCCCAAAGCCTTAAACAGATTTATCTGGCGCGGGGTGTTGTTGATATGGTCCATACCACGTATGACATGGCTGATTGCCATATCCATATCATCGACAACAACCGTCAAGTTATAAGTTGGTGTGCCATCGCTGCGGGCGATAATTAAATCATCCAGTTCATGATTGTCAATATCAATCGTGCCCAGCACCAAATCGTGAAATGTGACGATGCCGGATTGCGGATTTTTAAAGCGCACCACACAATTTTTGTGATCACTGATTTTTCGCTGCCGACAATGCTGATCATAGCGTGGTTTTTGTTTTGCCACCATTTGCTGTTCACGCAATGTTTGTAGGCGTTCTTTGCTACAGTCACAATAATAGGCTTGATCCGTGTCCAGTAGTGTTTGAATCACCGTTTGATAGCGTTCAAAACGTTGGCTTTGGTAAATTATCTCCTCATCTGATTGAAGATTTAGCCAAGCCATACCTTGTAGAATGGCATCAATCGAAGCCTGGCTGGAACGTTCTCGGTCAGTGTCTTCAATACGGAGATAAAATTTACCATTGTGATGTCGCGCGAATAAATAGGCAAACAACGCGGTACGCACACCACCAATATGAAGGTCTCCCGTGGGGCTTGGCGCAAATCGAGTATGAATTTTCATCGGTTATTTTGATTTTCTTTACATGTTCAATGGGCATCATATTACAGCTTAACTGGCATTACAATGACGTTATATCATAAAGTAAAATACTAAAATGCCAAATTCATGCTGAGTTTTTACTGGTATTCTGTGTTAATTTGTGTATAATGGGTCGCAAATGTGTCCGTATGTGAGATAAGCAACAAGAGAAGTTGGTGGATATATCAAAAGAACATCATAGATTTAATATGGCATATCGCAGTCGTGGTAAACTTCTACACTGGGATGCCACTGGTTGTCCACGACCTTATCCGCGACTAAATGCCTGGCATAGACCACCACGGAAAAAATCAGGTCAAAAGTGTCGTTGGGAAGCTATTGGATACCATGATTAAATCTAAAAACCGTGGTTTTTAGTTCACAATACTCTTCTACGTCGTGATATGGTTGATTTTTTATGTCTTGTGTTAACGATTGTGGCTATTTTATCGCGAAATACCAGTTGAAATTTATTTTCCAGACGTAAGAGAAAAGCGACATCGTTATACTTTTCAAGATAACCACGTAGACAAAGGCCATTTTTAAGATAAATCAGCGCGAGACAGCTTTGCTCGTAGAGTTTTTTTAGGTACTCGTGTTCTAAACTGTTTTGTTCCATTTTCTATAGTTATATTCCAAAAAGTAATTATTAGCGACATTTTAACCTAAATTCTTTGATATTCAAGTATTTTCTAAAGGATACAGATTTTTGATCTTTCAAGACCTTTTAAGCAAATGTAGTAATTTTATGCAAAATAGTAGGTGAGTTTGTAACAAACTTCGTATACAATACTCTTTTTAGAAAAAATTAGAGCAGAAAATATTGGTGCTGGTCACCGATTTATTGACACATAAGAGAGGTATATAAATGAGTTTATTGGTAAATGATGTTTTAGCGGCAACGCCTGCCGCGACAACGACTGGGGCACACAATCCAATGTATCAAATGATTTTAATGATTGTTGTCTTTGTCGCGATTTTTTATTTTTTAATCTGGCGACCACAAAGCAAAAAAATGAAGCAACAGCGTGATATGTTGTCTTCGATGCATATTGGTGACGAAGTCATGTGTAGCAGTGGTATTGTCGGTAAAGTGACTAAATTGCGTGAGAACTTTGTCAATATTGAAGTTTCCAAGGGTGTTGAAATCACTGTACAAAAATCAGCGATTTCCGGTATTTTACCTAAAGGCACAATGAATGGTGATGTTAATTAAATATAGCTAGCAATGTTTTTTAATAACCCACACAGTAACAAATACGTTCAATCCAGCGCTAATATGAATAAAACGCCATTATGGATGGGCATACTGCTTATTATTATTTTACTATTCGCGATTCTTTACGCGCTACCAAATCTGTTTGGTTATGATCCGGCGGTACAAATAGCCGGCACCATACCTGGTCAGCGTTTGCAGCAAGCGGAAGTGACGCAAATAGAAAGTGACTTAAAAAAGGCTAATATTCCCTATCGTTCAGCAAAGCTTGAGGGGAATGATGTGTTAGTTCGCTTCACCGATTCGGATAATCAATTAGCCGGTAAGAACGCGTTAATAAAATCATTAGGGAATAGCTATGTTGTGGCAACAATGAATGTGACCTCAACCCCATCCTGGTTATTAGCGTTAAATGCCCGACCCATGCGCTTGGGGCTCGATTTGCGCGGTGGCATGAGCTTGTTATTACAGGTTGATGTCGCCTCAGTCATTCAGCAGCGACAGCAGAATAGTGTTCGTGATATCGCCCAAGAATTACGCAAGCAGAATATTCGCTACACGGCCATTAAACCCAGTGATCAGGGGGTTGCCATTAGTTTTGCCAATCAACAAGCGATGGATAGTGCTGAAAACGCTTTATCCATTGATCAATTTTCACAATACACCTGGCAAAAACAGTCGCAGGGTGGGCAATATACACTCGCGGGCACCTTGTCTTTGCCGGCCTTGAACCAGATTCGCCAATACACCATACAACGCACGATTGATACCTTGAATCGGCGAGTCAATGAATTGGGTGTGAGCGAAGCGCAAGTACAACAACAGGGCGTTGATCGCATCTCGGTTGATTTGCCTGGCGTGTCTGATGCTACTGAAGCCAAGGAAATTCTTGGCAAGACCGCGACAATCGAAACACATCTGGTTGATATGCAGAATGACGCCGCCGCCGCGGCAAGCAGTGGTAATATTCCACCGGGTGATATCTTGTTTAAAGATGACAAAGGTAATCCAATATTGTTGAAAAGCGAAGTGGTGTTATCGGGTGATAATATCACCAGCGCCTCATCATCATTAAGCCAACAGGATGGTCGTCCACAAGTGCAGGTACAGGTGGGTGGTAGCGCCCAAAGCAAATTATACAAAATCACTTCGGACAATGTCGGCAAGCTGATGGCGGTTGTTTATACCGAAACAAAGCCGAGCCAGGTTATAAAAGGCGCTGATGGTAAAGATAAAATAACCTATAAGAAAATCAGTCGCGTCATTAATGTGGCGACAATTAATGATGCTTTCGGTTCAAGTTTTGTCATTATGGGGCTATCTTCCGCGGCATCGGCGCAGCAGTTGGCCTTACTGTTACGCGCGGGTTCACTGCCGGCAGCATTAGCCGTCTTATCTGAAAATCAGATCGGCCCCAGTATGGGTAAGAAAAATGTCGAACGCGGTAAATTATCAGTTGAAGTAGGCTTTATTTTAGTTGTGTTATTCATGCTGCTTTATTATCGCACTATGGGACTGATTGCTGATCTGGCCTTGGTGATTAATTTGTTATTGATTGTTGCCATCATGTCACTCTTGGAGGGCGTATTGACATTCCCCGGTATTGCCAGTTTGGTATTGACCATTGGGATGGCGGTGGATGGTAATGTGTTGATATTTGAACGTATTCGTGAAGAATTACGACAGGGCGTGCCGGTACAAACAGCAATTCAAGCCGGTTATGGCCGCGCGATTATCACCATTGTTGATGCTCAGCTGACCACGCTGATTGCCGCCTTGGTGCTTTTTGGTATTGGTAGTGGACCGATTAAAGGCTTTGCGATTGTGTTAACCATTGGTTTGTTTACATCAATGTTGACAGCAATTACGTACACGCGCGCCATGGTTAATTTTATTTATGGTGGTAAAAAACTGAAAAACTTGTCAATCGGCATTAAAGTAAAATAGGTAAATAATAAGGTGGAATTTTTTAAACAGAACACTCGAATCGATTTTATGCGTTTGCGTTTTATCGCGGCGATTATTTCCGGTGTATTATTTATTGCCTCTATCGGTTCGCTTTTTGTCAATGGTTTAAACTGGGGTTTGGATTTCACCGGTGGCACGCAAGTGGTGTTGGATTTTCCTCAAAGTGTTGATTTAGCGCAAGTCAGACAAAAATTAGCCGCCGATGGTTTTAATGATTCTCGGGTACAAAGTTATGGTAGCACGCGTGATATTTTGATTACCATCGCGTTGGATAAAAAAATAGCCGGTGATGAGGCAAGGGAAAGTAAAGTGATTACTGACAAATTGAGCCAGACATTTCCAAAAGCACAAATACAACGAGTCAGTTCAATAGGCGCGCAAGTGAGTCGAGAACTGGCGAATCAGGGCATTCTAGCTGTTGTGATTTCTATGATTCTGATTTCTATTTATATTACCTTTCGTTTTGAATACCGCATGGCCATCAGTTCGGCTGTCGCCTTGATTCATGATCCGGTGTTGATTCTCGGTATTTTCTCGTTTTTCCATATCCAGTTTGATTTAACCGCCTTAGCGGCAGTATTAACGGTTATCGGTTATTCATTAAATGATACCATTGTAGTATTTGACCGAGTGCGGGAGAATTTTCGTCGGATGCGTAACGCCAACGCGGTTAATGTCGTCAATACCTCAATCAATCAAACACTTTCACGTACCGTGATGACGTCGGCGTTAACATTAGTCGTGGTGTTATCGTTACTGTTTTTAGGTGGTCCTAGTATTCGCTCATTCTCGGTTGCTTTGGTGATTGGTATTGTCATTGGTACCTATTCGTCAATTTATGTGGCCGGCGCCTTAGCCGTCGCTTTGGGTTTAAATCGTAAAGATTTATTACCGTCTGAGAAAAAAGAAGTGGAATACCGTCCCTGAATTCTCCTATCAAAAATACCATTGTCATTTTCTATGATGAGGGTGTTGATAAAGACACACTCATCGATGCTTTCTATGCTTTCGCTGCTGTGATTGATCAACAAAAGTATCACGTATACATTGTTGACGCGGCTTATCTTAATACGACGTCATGGGAGACACGCACTTGCTTATTGGTGATTCCCGGTGGTCGCAGTTTGCCTTATTACCAAGCATTAGGTCATGTTGGTAATCAACGTATTCGCGCTTATGTTGAAAATGGTGGTAACTATCTTGGCATTTGTGCTGGCGCCTATTATGGCGCTGCGCGTACGTTATTTGCTATGGGTACCGAGAATGAAGTAGATGTCACTGGTCCATTAAATTTTTATTCCGGCATGGCGCAGGGACCGACATATCCATTGCCATTTGATTACGATAGTGATAGCGGTGTTGGTCCGGCAAAACTTGCTGTTGAGGGTATTGACCAGGCAGTTACGGTGTATTTTAATGGTGGTTGTTATTTTAAAGACACTACAAATTCGATTCAGCATTCAGTGCTGGCACGCTATATTGATCTTGAAAATCAACTACCAGCAATTGTTATGTGTAACGTCGGGAAAGGGAAAGCCATATTGTCAGGCGTTCATTTTGAAGTCTCGCCGCAATCACGTCTATTTCATAAAAATAGGCAACATACCCTTGCTCAACAAATCATAAGGACCGATCATTTGCGTCAGCAGTTATTTGCAAAGCTATTAGCGGTTTTTAATATCCTGACTTTTTTCTGAGCAAGGTTTAAATTTATGTTTAAATTTTTCACTATAATCCGGCAATGAGATATTTTTATTAAAAGCTGTCTGAATGGTTGCTTCACTAAATTTTACACATTTTTTGTTTTCAGATAGCGTAACACGATTAGCGATAGTCATTTCAAAACCTTTCATATCATCGTTATAAACGATGATGGCTTTCTTACCAATGTTATCTGAGGTCAATTTGTACAGTTTTTGTGCAGTTTCTTTGTTTGGATTTATAAGTAACATATCGTTTAATTGCCGACAAATTTCATTATGGGTGAAATATAATATTACAGCTTTATCTTTGCTTGCTAGGCAATTTATTTTTGCATGGACTGTATTTATGAGCAAGCACAGTATGGCTAAAATTACTAGATGGTATATTTGAATATGTCGTTTCATTTTTATTATAAACTATACTCAATGATCCCAAGAGATGTAATTCTTAGGGTAT
>JBCCYM010000076.1:0-7663 GCA_039190005.1 Pseudomonadota bacterium | reverse complement strand
GTTACTACTTTTTACCTTATAGAAAACGCGTGATTTGTGCAAACATGCGACGGGTATTTAATGGTGACTTAAGTGACCAGCAGCTAAAAAAATTATGCTGTTTATTTTATCAGCATTTCCTATCGGCTTTGTTTGACGTGTTTAAATCTGTCATCTATTCGAAGCGGAAAATGGGCAGATGTAGCTATTTAAAAGGTATAGAACACTTTGAACAAGCTGCTTCAGAAAATAAAGGTGTCTTGTTATTAACCGGTCATTTTGGCAGTTGGGAATTTGGTACCATTGCTTGCATCAGTTTGATACAAAATAGGCTTGCTTATATTATCAGAAAACGAATAAAGAATAAGTTTTTGGAAAAAATTCTATATAGCGCTTATGAAAAAGGTCGCATAAAAATTATTCCTAAAGATAAAAAATCATTGTTAAGGGTATATCGCTTGCTGCGTAAAAAACAAAATATTATTTTTGTCTTGGATCAACATGCCAGTGTAAAAAAGGGTGATGGCATTATGGTTGAATTCTTTGGTGAGAAATGCGGTACTTATCAGAGTTTGGCGGCGTTAGCAAAGAAAACTGGTGCGCCGGTTGTTCCTGTTTGTCCCTATCGTGATGAAAATGGTAAATACGTTTTGGAATTTAGTCCTGCATTAAGCTGGCAGCACGGTGAGAATGAAGCGCGGGAAATTTATCAGAATACATTGATATATAATCAGTGTCTGGAAGAAATGGTATTGGAGCATCCAGAGCAGTGGTTGTGGTCACATCGGCGTTGGAAAGGGAATAAGTAAGTTTGTTGAAGGGGGCTCTGAGCCTGTTTAAGGAGGAGGGTCCCTGAGCCAGTCGAAGGGCACTCTTTGGCTTCGACAAGCTCAGCCATCTATGCCTGTGCTGCAGGGTGGTCCCCTGAGCTTGTCGAAGGGTCGAAAGGCCGAAGGGTCGCGGGAATGACAGGGGGAAATCATAAATCCAAAGCGTCATCGTTTAAAATAGCTTCCGCATTCAGGTCAGCCAGTATTTTATGGATACGTTTTTGACCTTGAGCTATTGTTTTTTTACGTGAGCCTAGTTGAGGGTTCAGTACTAAAGTCGCGTGATTGATATGCTCGACATATTGTCCTAAGGTTTCGGAGGGTAAAAAAATCATCTCATGACCTTTTTCTAACAATTTGCGGTGCATTGTTTTGCCGGCGACTTCATTATCACCCAGAAAGCTGAGACCATATTGACGAATATATGCCATACGATAAAGCGCGCAATGGCTGCGTAGGTAATAGTGGTTTTTGCCGTATCCAACTAAGTTATGATCTGTTTTGTTAATTAATCGATACCAATTGTGCTTTATAAAATTTTCAATATGTTTGGCGTAGCGTTTAAACCAAGGTTTGAATTCTAACTTCCATGAGCCGACACCGGCAATATTAGGGTTGCTTTCAATTTTTTTAAGTAAAAATTCTAGCCAACCCGCTTTTTTTATTAGGGTATCTGTGTGGATAGATAACACGTAAGGTGTCTGGACGCTTGATAATGCTAAGTCCAGCGCCAGCGCGTGTGATTTCGCACCGGGGTCTCCAGGCACATTTTTACGTTCCAAGTATTTAATCCATTTTAATCCTCGTAAATAATCCGTTGACGCGTCTTGAGAATCATTATCTATCACAATGACATCAACTTGGTCATGATCGCTATATTTTCGCAATAATCTTAAACATAATTTACTTAATTCCAATGTTTTATAATTGGGTACAAGAATGCTGATTTTTTTTTGAGTCATAAGTCGTTTTAGTAGCTTATAAAATGCCAAATAAAGCGGCAATGCTGTGAATTAAGGTCAAGGTTATGGGCAATAAAATATGGGATAATATGCCGGTGATAATCAGTATTATCAAAATATAGAAGCCAAATGGTTCTAGTTTATCATAATAATAAGCGAGTTTTGGCGGTAGAATATTGGAAACAATTCGACCACCATCAAGTGGCGGAATGGGCAGTAAATTAAGTACCCCGATAAACGCGTTAATGGTTATTCCGGCAAAACCTATCGCCGTAAGTGCCGCTAAATGCGTGTTATCCGCCTGTATCATCAAGCCAATCTTGGCGACAATCGCCCATAGTATTGCCATAATCAGATTGGATACTGGACCAGCCACGGCGACGATTGCCATCATTGGTCGCGGATTTTTAAAGTTTCGCGGTGAAATAGGTACAGGTTTTGCCCAACCAAAAATAAAGCCACCGAGCGCTAAGAGTATTATCGGCACAATGATCGTGCCAAGTATATCGATATGTTTTACCGGATTCAGTGTTAAGCGACCGAGCATTTTTGCCGTTTGGTCACCAAATTTACTGGCAACCCAACCGTGAGCGACTTCGTGTACCGTGATGGCGAAAATCAGTGGAATCAATATAATAGCGATTTTGGTGATTAATTCTTGGGTGATCATAATAATCCTATAAGGTTTAATGTGTTGTTATCGTCTCCAGAAGCTACGCGAGAAAATGACCAGCAGTGTGAAGACTTCAAGTCGTCCCGCCAGCATAGCGAAAATACAAATTGTTTTTGAAAGTGTTGTCGCGCTATGCATATTATAAGCGTAATCGCCGATGCCAACACCCGTGTTAGAAAAGGAAGCTACCGCGGTACCAAACGCTGAGGTAAAGTTCATCCCATCCATCATTAATAGCATAATAATGACAACATAGATGGTACAGTACACCGCGAAGAAAGCCCAAATGGATTGAATAATTTCAACCGGTAAGACTTTATTTTCCAATTTTAATGGATACACCGCGTGAGGGTGAATAAGCTGTTTCACTTCACGATTAATCTGTTTTTGCAGTATTAATAAGCGAATGACTTTCAAACCGCCACTGGTAGAACCACCACAAGCGCCGATAAAACAACAAATCATCAATAAAATTGGCATGAAGCCCGGCCATTCATTATATGAACCATAGGTGAAACCGGTGGTGGTCATTAAAGAAACCGTATTAAAAAAACCATTCATAATCGCTTCACCTTTTACCGGATAGTAATTACGAAGTATCAACCCAATGCTAATGATAATACTGACGGTGCACACAATAGTTAAGAACATTCTGCATTCCAGGTTTTGCCAATATCGTTTGAGTTTGCCATGGGCAATGGCGATATAATGTAGGGAGAAGTTAATGCCGCCAAGTGCCATAAATACAATACCCGTGATGCGAATAAGTGGGCTTTGATAAAAGGCGAAGCTACTTTCATGAATATTATAACCGCCAGTTGACACTGTTGAAAAACTTTCACAAACCGCGTCAAATAATTTCATACCACATAACCAATAGATAAAAAAGCAGCAGATACACAAAGTCACATAGATAAAACAGGTGATTTTTGCTGTTTGTACAATGCGCGGCGCTAGTTTGTCATCTTTCATTGGTCCAGGTGTTTCCGCGCGATAAAGTTGCATACCACCAACGCCGATCATGGGTAAAATCGCAACAGCTAAGACAATAATACCCATGCCGCCGATAAATTGTAGCTGTTGTCGATAATACAATATAGCGTGAGGCATACGATCCAGATATTGAATCGCACTCATACCGGTGGTGGTGAATCCAGAAACAGAGACAAACAAGGCATCAATAAACGACAAGTGTGGTCCAACAATTAACGGAATGGAAGCAAATAGACTCAATACTGTCCAGAAAAGTACGACAATTAAAAAACCATCACGGGTTTTGAGTTCTGTCTTTGAATGTCTGGTGGGGAACCAAAGCAAAAATCCAGAACTGACAGTAACAATAAGCGCGATCCAAAATGGTCCTGGCTGACTGTCAGCGTAAGCATAACCAATAAAAATCGGTGGAATCATGGTCATGCTGAAAAACATAAGCAGCGCGCCGAGGATTTTTATGATTGCTTGGCCTCTCATGTTGGACGATTAATTCTTTAACAGTGAGAAAAATCCCAG
This sequence comes from Pseudomonadota bacterium, assembly GCA_039190005.1. Classification (GTDB taxonomy): domain Bacteria; phylum Pseudomonadota; class Gammaproteobacteria; order UBA12402; family UBA12402; genus JBCCYM01. The sequence continues at coordinate 3,710 of JBCCYM010000076.1, read as the reverse complement.
ATTTACCTGGAATAGTTTTTCAATTTCTTGTGTGTGTTTTTTGTTGACGACAAATAAAATAACATGATCGTCTGGTTCAATCATGAGTTCGTCATAAGCCATAATAACTTCATCCCCGCGTGTGACCGCGCCGATAATCGAGCCGGGCGGCAGTTTGATTTCTTTAACGGTTCGACCGACAATTTTTGAACTGTTTTTATCGCCATGGCTGATAATTTCTATCGCTTCCGCCGCGCCACGACGCAATGAATAGACATTGACAATATCACCACGCCGAACGTATCTGAGAATAGCGCTGATTGTCGCCTGTTGTGGCGATATGGCAATATCAATGTCGCTGCCTTCAATCAGATCAACATAAGCGGTATGCGTGATTAACGCCATAACGCGACGTACACCTAAACGTTTCGATAGCATACATGACATGATGTTATTTTCATCATCATTGGTCACGGCAACAAAGACATCCGCGTTTTCGATATTTTCATTAATGAGCATCTCGCGGTCTGAGGTATCGCCATGTAAAACAGTGGCATGATCGAGTTCAGCGGCAATTCTATCGGTACACTTTTTATTCCGATCAATCACCTTGACCTGATAATCTTTTTCCAGAGCTTTAGCCAAACGAAGACCAATGTTGCCACCACCGGCAATGACCACACTGCGATAACGCTGTTCCGAACGCCCCAGCGCCGTCAAGGTTTTATTAATATCATTGCTGGCAGCTAAGAAGAAAACTTCATCGCCAACTTGAATGATGGTATCATCATTGGGCACAATCGGATGACCGCCATGATAAATGGCAACAATGCGGGTTTCGACATCGACAAAATCATGTATTTCAGCCACAGTCTTATTAACCAGTGGACCACCGTACACGGGTTTGACCGCGACAAGTTTGACTTGACCATTAGAAAAATTGAGTACCTGTAATGTGCCTGGATGTTCAATTAATTGTTTAACTCTGTCGGTAATCAATTCCTCAGGACTAATAAACACATCAACCGGTAGATGCTGACTGCCAAAAAGAGCGGGGTAGTTCATGTATTGTGTGGCGCGAATACGGGCGATTTTAGTTGGCACATTGAATAATGAATAAGCCGCTTGACAGGCGACCAGGTTTACCTCGTCATTGTCAGTCACGGCAATGAGTAGATCGGCATCAGCGGCATTTGCCGCTTCAAGAATATCGGGATGTGAACCTGAACCGTAAATAGTTTGAATATCAAAACGGTGTTTAAGTTCGTTTAGACAATTGGAGCTAATATCAACAACGGTAATATCATGATTTTCATGAGCGAGATTTTCTGCCAGCGCGCCACCAACACGATTCCCGCCAAGAATTATAATTTTCATTTTATTTTTGCATTACCTATAATTGACAACAACAAATAATTTTCCTGATTTTACGCCATATTTTACGCAAACAAAAGCTTTTTATGACTCAAGATGATATCCTAAAAACCGCGGTTGGCGGCAGGTGAGAGCGCAACCCTTCGACCCTTCGACAAGCTCAGGGACCACCGCGGTTTTTTATGGTAAGCAGAAATTACTAATTTAAACAGGTAGATAGGGTAAATTTCTAAAATTAATATTTAACTAACGGTTAAGAAAGTCAGCTATTTCTTTTCTTTTTTTGCCAGAACAACGGGATGATGACCGCGAGACAGAGTATTTTTAAACCATCACCTAACAGAAAGGGTATAAAACCAAGTGCCAGCATATGAGAGAAACCGACATAAATGGCTAATAAAGGCAAGCCAATGGCATATAAAGCAATAGAGCCACATAAACCCGCCAGTAGCACCGTAATAAAGTGTTTACCCCAACCATATTCCACTAAGAAACCACTGACAAACGCCATCGCAATGAAACCAATTAAATACCCGCCAGTTGGCCCAAGAAAAACATGTAAGCCAGATGACAAACCGGAAAAAACAGGTAGACCAGAAAGCCCGGCTAAAAGATAAACAATGACACTTGATATGCCTAATCGCCAACCCAAGGTCATGGCAATCAATAAAACAGCAAAGGTGTGCATGGTCACTGGCACAGGAAAAAGTGGAAGTTGAATTTGAGCGCAGATGGCAATAAAAATACTGGCAAGCAGTGTTAAGGTGATTTTATGCCACATTAACAATGGCTTAGCAGATGTTAAAAATCTGTTTTTTAACGGTTGTTTTACATTTAAAGAAATATTCATTGTTTAGCTCCTTTCACGGGAATGACAGAAAGATCAAGTTTTTTTACAAACGCTGATCTGTTAATAAACATTACAATATGCTATCTATTTAGCTACATTAATTAGTTTATCTATTGATACATGTAAGGTCAATACTTACGCGGTCGTTATTTTCAGACCGATAATACCTGCTACAATCAAAGCAATGCAAACAATTTTGATCACATTGACTGGTTCGTGGAAAATAAGTATCCCATAAGTCGCCACACAAACCGCGCCGATACCTGTCCATATCGCGTAAGCGACACTGATCGGTAATGTTTTGAGTGCTGAAGCAAGAAACACAAAACTCAATACCATCGCGATAACCGTGATTACGCTGGGAAATAAACGTGAAAAACCATGGGTGTATTTCAAGCCCACAGCCCAAACGCATTCAAGTACGCCGGAAATTAATAAATGTATCCACGCCATAATAATTAAAAGTTTGCCCTAAAATTAATATAATATTCTTACTTTAATTTTATTTTGATTTATGAGAACAAGTCAAATTATTCTTACTTTAACTTTAAAACCACAAGCGGTCCCTGAGCTTGTCGAAGGGCGGTTCCTGAGCTTGTCGAAGGATGGTTTTTAGGGTAAACAATACCTATTTTAACCGAATAAATAAGACATAGTTATCGCGCCAGTATTGAACACACCTTGCACAATTCGACCTTTACTTATACCGCTCGTGAAACGTTGGTAACTGTACGGCATTGCTGTCAAGGAAAGTAGTATTTTACGTGTAAGATAATGATCAATGCCAACGTAAGGGCCAATAAGATATTGGTGACCAAATCCTGAGATATTATTGCCGTTACTGTAACCAAAATTCCCGTTCACGCCAAAAGTGAGGTAGGATTGATGCAAAACAGATTTTCTTAAACCAAGTTTACCTAATAAAAAATATTGTTTTGGATGCCCTCCATTTACCCATTCAGTATTACCCGAGAGCGCGACAGTAACATTATTCCATGGGAAATAAGATACGCCGGCAGTAAACCCTTTTACCGCGTCATCATATCCCGCCGTAATACCCCAATGTTTCACTGAAATATTAGACACAGATGAGTAAGCAAATATTGATGAGAACCTGCAAATAATCAACAGTCCGCAAAGTAGTAAAAATATTTTTTTCATCAGCAAATTACCTCAAATCAGTTTGTTTATTTATTCGATTCCGGAGTAAGCGTGCTTGCCTTAAACCTAAAAGTCGTAGTTGACGGCAAGATGAGACTATAACAGATTCATTTAAAAAGTGAAATAAAAATTATCAGAATTACCAGAGTTCCCGCATTAAAAATATAACCCATTAATTTTACTGCTTAAAAAAACAATACCAAATCAATAACCCCTGAAATTACTGAAATGGTCGCTATTAGTTGACTAACAAGCTTTCGACAGGCTTTGGCATCAATTCGGTTTTCAAACCTATTGATTTCTACTAATAAAAAATTGCATGGATTCAAAAAAATGTTACAATATC
>JBCCYM010000075.1:0-8068 GCA_039190005.1 Pseudomonadota bacterium | reverse complement strand
ACTATGGCCGTAAATTTGTAAACTTTATTGACCAAAAAAATTCTTCGTATATGGCAAAAAAGCTAAAACAAAGTAAGTGCGTTAAACGAGGTGATCGAGTTATTAAATCTTGAAAGACAATGGGTATATCTGCTACACTCTCATCTAAAGTTATAATTCTGGGATAATAACAGCAGAAATGAAAAAAACATACTCTCCTCAAGACATTGAGCAAAAAACATATGACTATTGGGAAAAAAATGGTTATTTTCACCCCAGTGAACAAGGTGAAGGTTATGCCATTGTCATTCCACCACCTAATGTAACTGGCAGCTTACATATGGGGCATGGCTTTCAGTATGCCATTATGGACTGTCTTATCCGTTATCAGCGCATGCTGGGTAAATCCGTGCTGTGGCAAGTTGGCAGTGACCATGCCGGTATTGCCACGCAAATGGTTGTCGAAAATCAACTTAAACTTGAAGGCAAAAAACGCCAAGATATTGGGCGTGAGGCGTTTGTCGAACGCGCGAAAGAATGGCGTGATCAATATGGCAATAGCATTATGCGGCAAATACGCCGCCTCGGCGCCTCTATTGACTGGCATCGTGAACGCTTTACATTAGATCAAAACTTTAATAATAGCGTTAAATCCGTGTTTATTGAACTTTATCGCCAAGGTTTAATTTATCGCGGCAAACGTCTGGTTAATTGGGATCCATATTTTAAAACAGCATTATCAGACCTGGAAGTGGTTTCTTCTGAAGAACAAGGTCATTTATGGTATATTCATTATCCGGTGAATAACAGCAATGAGTTATTACTCATCGCGACCACACGTCCAGAAACGATGCTCGGTGATACCGCTGTCGCGGTACATCCAGATGATGAACGTTACCAACATTTAATTGGTAAAACCGTCAAATTACCACTCAGTCAACGGGATATTCCTATTATTGCCGATGACTATGTTGATCGTGAATTCGGCAGTGGTTGCGTCAAAATCACACCCGCGCATGATTTTAATGATTATGATATGGGTAAACGCCATCATTTACCAATGATTAATATTCTCACCGATGACGGTTGTATTAATAATAACGCGCCCGCGGCCTATCAAGGTTTAGATCGTTTTGACGCGCGCAAAAAAATTGTCGCAGATTTAAAGCAACTAGGTCTTTTAGAAAAAATTGAACCACACACCTTGAGCATACCACGTAATGACCGCGGCAAACATATTGTTGAGCCCTATTTAACGGATCAATGGTATGTCAATGCCAAACCACTGGCACAACAAGCAATTGCCGCCGTGCGTGAGGGTAAAACCGCTTTTGTGCCTGAGAACTGGCGTAAAACCTATTTCCAATGGTTAGAAAATATTGAGGATTGGTGTATCAGTCGGCAATTATGGTGGGGGCACCGTATTCCCGCCTGGTATGACCAACAAGGGAATGTGTATGTCGGTCGTGATGAGCTTGATGTGCGCCAACATTATCAACTCAGTGACACACTGGCATTGCGGCAAGATGAAGATGTCTTAGATACCTGGTTCTCTGCCGCCTTATGGCCATTTGAAACCCTGGACTGGCAAAGAGATCCAAAACTGTTTGAACATTTTTACCCCACCGCCGTATTGGTCACTGGTTTTGATATTATTTTCTTCTGGGTTGCCAGAATGATGATGATGTCGCTTAAATTTACCGGCCAAGTGCCTTTTAAAGAAGTCTACATTACGGGATTAATACGCGATCATGAAGGTCAAAAAATGTCAAAAACCAAAGGCAATGTGATTGACCCCATTGATTTAATTGATGGCATTGACCTCGAGAGTTTAGTGAAAAAACGCACCCAGGGATTGATGCAAGTCAGTAAAAAAGAAAGCATTGAAAAAGCGACACGTAAACAATTTCCTCAAGGCATTCCATCATCCGGCACCGACGCGCTACGCTTTACTTACCTGGCACTGGCAAGCACCGGTCGTGATATTCGCTTTGATGTGAACAGGCTACAGGGTTATCGCAATTTTTGTAATAAGCTATGGAATGCCGCGCGCTATGTCTTGATGCATGCTGAAAATAAACCACTATGCAAGGATATTAGCGCCTATCAATTAAATGTAGTTGATCAGTGGATATTATCAATACTGCAACAGACAATTGAAAAATCACATCACTATTTTAAACAGTATCGTTTTGACTTACTGGCACAGCTGCTTTATGACTTTACCTGGCACGAATATTGTGACTGGTATGTTGAATTATCAAAATCTTTGCTCAATGCCAGTGATGATGCCGTCCTTCGACAAGCTCAGGATACCACCCTTCGACAAGCTCAGGGGACTGCCCTTCGACAGGCTCAGGATACCACCCTTGAGCAGGCTCAAGGCATTACTTTGTTTATATTAACCACAGTTTTAGAACAGCTGTTACGTTTATTACATCCGCTTATGCCTTTTATAACAGAGACAATATGGCAAGAAATCGCGCCATTATTAGGCAAGAAAGGCAAAACCATTATGCAACAGCCCTATCCTCAGGCTGATTCCACTTTAATTGAACAATCGGCAGAGCAAGAAATCGCTTGGTTGAAACAATTCATCACTACAATTCGTAATCTACGTGGTGAAATGACAATTTCACCTGGCAAAAAACTGTCAGTACAACTAGTCAAAGGGTCTGATCGTGATAAATATTATGTTGAAAAAAATCAGCAATTATTAACAGAACTTGCCAGACTCAACAGCATTGAATGGCAGCAACAAAAACTAACCACCCCATCAATAAATAGTTTTATCGGCGATCTGGAATTGCAAATTCCAATGGCAGATTTAGTTAATAAAACCGAAGAAATCAAACGTTTACAAAAAGAAATTGATAAAATAGATAAAGATTATCAATTTCTAAATAAAAAATTAAGCAACGCGAATTTCTTGGCTAAAGCGCCTGCCAGTGTTGTCAATAAAGATAAAGCACGATTAACGGAGTTGGAAAAAACGCGTGACAAAGTGCGAAAACAACTTGAGCAAATGCAACGTTAAATTTTTATATTTCTATAGATCCCAAATAAATTTAATATACCCATTATACTTCAAGATGTTGTACTATCACTTAACAACTATTTCTTTGACAGGCTAAGGAACCATTGCTGTTTTTAGGTTCAACTTAGCATACTGAATTGCTTATCACACTCACTTAGTGTTAGAATAACCCCACTAATACAAGAGCAAATTTAATAAAATTAGCGGAGAAACAGTGAGTAAGAAAATTCCCATTACAATAGCACACGGCGATGGCATTGGACCAGAAATTATGGCCGCCACCTTAAAAATCCTTGAAGCTGCTAAAGCAAATATTGATCCTCATCCCATTGAAATCGGTGAACAGGTTTATTTATCCGGCAATACATCCGGCATTCCTGATGACGCTTGGACGTCTTTACAACAGACAAAACTATTGCTTAAAGCCCCAATCACCACCCCTCAAGGTGGTGGTTATAAGAGTTTGAATGTCACTATCCGCAAAACCTTGGGGCTTTTTGCTAATGTACGTCCTTGTCGCGCCCTATCGCCATTTATCCCAACTCATTTCCCTGATATGAATGTCATTGTTGTCCGTGAGAATGAAGAAGATTTATATGCCGGGATAGAGTATCGCCAAAGCAATGATGTGTATCAAGCATTAAAACTGATTTCGCATCATGGTTCAGAAAAAATTATTCGTTTTGCCTTTGATTACGCGCGCAAATTCAATCGCAAAAAAATAACCTGCATGGTCAAAGATAATATCATGAAAATGACCGATGGTATTTTCCATAAATTATTTCAACAGATTGCCAAACAATACCCGGATATTGAATGCAATAGCTTGCTCATGGACATCGGCACTGCGCGACTGGCGGCTAATCCGGAAGATTTTGATGTGATTGTTACTGAAAATTTATATGGTGATATTCTATCTGATGTGACCGCACAAATTGCCGGCTCTGTCGGTCTTGCCGGTTCAGCTAATTTTGGCGATGACATCGCTATGTTTGAAGCCATTCACGGCTCAGCGCCTGACATTGCCGGTAAAAAAATAGCTAACCCTTCCGGTTTACTCAATGCCGCGCTGATGATGCTGGTTTATATTGGCGAAAATGACAAAGCTGAATTGATTGAAAACGCCTGGTTGACTTGTCTTGAAGAAGGTATTCATACAGTGGATATTTATCAATCCGGTCATAGCAAACAAAAAGTCAATACCGATGAATTTGCCGATGCTATTATTGAACGTTTAGGTAAAAAGCCAGCGCACTTTGCTGTTGCCGATTATCAACAGCATAGTACGACAACAGCAGAAACACCTCAAAGCGAACAAGAAGACAAGCGTGTTTTAGCTGAAAAAGTGCTAGTTGGTACTGACGTTTATATCGATTTATCACTCTGCGGCCCACAAGAAATTGCTGACCGCTTATTAAAAATTACGGGTAATCTACATCTGCAAACCATTACCAATCGTGGCGTTAAAGTTTGGCCGCATACCCGTGCTGAAACCTATTGTTCTGATCATTGGTGTTGTCGCTTTTTTGCCGCGAACAACAACGCGGTTCAGCAGAATGATATTATTGATTTACTCAGACAAGTCAATGCACAAAAATTGGATATCATCAAAAGTGAAAATTTGTATACTTTTGATGGTGAACGGGGATATACCTTGGCACAAGGTGAATAATAGCAACTGATAACTGAATTTTAACAATGACCACACCACAACGCATTATATCCGGGATGCGTCCTACCGGACAGCTACATTTAGGCCATTATCATGGCGTACTGAAAAATTGGGTTAAATTACAACATGAATATGATTGTTTTTTTTCCGTGGTGGATATCCACGCGTTAACCACACATTATGATGATCCAGAGATTATTGAGACCAATACCTGGAATATGGTGATTGACTGGCTAGCCGCTGGTATTAATCCAAATTCAGCGCATATTTACCTGCAATCACGTATTCCTGAGATTGCTGAATTACATTTAATCTTATCCATGATTACACCATTAGGCTGGCTGGAACGTATTCCAACTTATAAATCACAGATTGACAATATCAAAGAAAAAGACCTGCATACCTATGGTTTCCTCGGTTATCCGCTGCTAATGTCTTCTGACATTATGATTTTTAAATCAGGCTTGGTACCGGTGGGCGAAGATCAAGTTCCTCACATTGAATTCGCGCGCGAAGTTGCCAGACGTTTTAATCACCTGTATGGTCGTGAACCTGATTATCAACAAAAAGCGGAAGCCGCAGCCAGTAAATTAGGCAAAAAAAATGCCAATCTCTATCGCAATTTATACAAGCAATTTCAGGAACAAGGCAGTCAAGAGGCTTTGGAAACGGCGCGCGCTTTGGTTGAATCAGTACAACATATCAGTGTCAGCGATAAAGACCGTTTACTAGGTTATCTTGAAGGTGGTGGTAAAATTATTCTACCGGAACCTGAACCGATGTTGACCTCATTTCCGGTGATGTCGGGACTAGACGGTCGTAAAATGTCAAAATCCTATCACAATACCATCATGCTCAGTGGCACACCGGATGATACCGATAAAAAAATCAAAAAAATGCCCACTGATCCTGCTCGAGTAAGACGAAATGACCCAGGTGAACCGGAAAAATGTCCCGTTTGGGCCTTGCACAAAGTTTATTCTAACGAAGATACCAAAGAATGGGTGCAACATGGCTGTCGTAGCGCTGGCATTGGTTGTCTTGACTGTAAAAAACCATTAATTGATGCTATTATATCTGAACAGCAACCGATCAGACAACGCGCGAATGATTTGCGTGAAGATCATGATCTGGTAAGAAATATCATTAATGAAGGTTGTGAAGCGGCGCGGGATATCGCGCGTGAAACTATTGAGGACGTCAAGGAAGTCATAGGTTTAAGTTATTAAAATGACAACAGTAGATAATCAACAGCGTATATGCGTAGAAAATCAGCAACAAAAGGAAAACGCTAAACTTTACGGCAAAGTTATTTCCGAGTTGCCCCAGGACTTGTATATCCCACCTAACGCTTTAGAAGTATTTTTAGAAGCGTTTGAAGGTCCCTTGGATTTGTTACTGTATTTAATTAAGAAAAATAATGTCGACATTATTGATATTCCTATTGCCAAAATTACTGCGCAATATATTGCCTATATTGATTTAATGAAACAATTAAATCTGGAACTTGCCGGCGAATATTTATTAATGGCGGCAATGTTAGCGGAAATAAAATCACGCTTATTATTGCCCCGCCCTACTGAAGAAGAAGATGAAAATGATCCACGCGCGGAACTCATACGTCGACTGCAAGAATACGAACGCTTTAAAAAAGCGGCCGAAGAGTTACGACAATTTCCGTTGATAGGTCGCGACACATTTTTAGCGCAGGCACAGGCGCCGTCTTCAATAGTCTTTGAAAAACCTAAACCGCAACTGGCATTGCATGACTTGATTATCGCTTTCAGAGAAGTCATGACCAGAGTTGAAATGTATAAACACCATCGGGTAATCGCCGAACCGCTCTCAGTACGAGAACGTATGAGCAATATATTATTAACCATACAGCAAAAGAAATTTGTGCCGTTTAATGATTTATTTGTGATCAGTGAAGGACGGCACGGTGTGATTGTCACATTTATTGCCATTCTTGAATTATTAAAGAACATGACCATTGAGTTAATTCAAACTGAGCCTTTCGCGCCAATACATATTCAACAGAAGGTGGATAAACATGTCTATTGAGAAGCAACAATTAACCCGAATTATTGAAGGCGCCTTATTTGCCGCTGATATGCCATTGTCGATTGACAAGCTAATCGCTTTATTTGAACCCAAGCAAGCACCGAATAAACAAACAATTCGTGAAGTACTTCTTGAATTACAACAACAGTATCATCAACATGGTATTGAACTAAAAGAAACCGCCAGCGGTTGGAAATTTCAAGTCTGTCAAGACTTAGCGCCTTGGATTAAACAACTGTGGAAAATGCCGGCGCCACGCTATTCTCGTGCTTTAATGGAAACATTAGCGCTTATCGCCTATAAACAGCCAATTACTCGCGCCGAAATTGAAGACATTCGTGGCGTCGCTGTCAGCAGCCAGATTATTCGAACTCTAGAAGATCATGGTTGGATCCGACAAGCGGGACATCGAGATACACCCGGCAGACCGGCGTTATTGGTCACCACAAAACAGTTTCTCGATCACTTTGGCATGAAAAGTCTTAAAGAATTACCGGCTTTAAATGAACTAACCGATCTCGACGCGATGACTGAAGACTTACAGAAACAGCTTAATCTGGAAGAACCAACATTAAGTCAAGGTGATGATGATACGGCCATCAGTGACGCTGAAAGTGAAGGACTTCCCCTACCCGCTTCTAATCAAGAAACAAATAGCCCACAAGTCAATGATGAAGATACAGTTATTACTGATGCAGAAAGCGAAGGGATGCCTACGCATGAGTATGATAAAAATAATTAACCTAAAAATTGGTTACATTCTTTTTAAGCTTAACGAAATAAATCTGAATGCGTTCCAATTTTGACAAAAACAATTATTTTTTCTTTTTTAATCACTTTGTAAATTAACAACCAATCTGGCTCAATATGGCATTCTCGATAACCTTTATAATTCCCTGTGAGCACGTGATCTTTGTGGGATTTTGCTAGGGACTTTTCTTCAATCAAGTTAAGCATGATATAACTTAGTTTATTTTGATTTTTCCCTCGCTTAGCCATGAGCTTCACATCTCGTTTAAATTGACGTAAAACTTTTGGTTTTAACACTATTTGAGCCCCAAGTCTTTTAGCATTTCATCTACATTTTTATAGCTAATGAGATTTCTCCCCTCTTCAACATCACGAATAGCTTTTAGCGTTGCTTTATTAGGTGTTTTAATTGATGAATTTTTACTTTTTTTAATCAGTTTTGATAACACATATTCTTTAATGCTTAAACCACTTGCTATTGCTGATAATTTTATCAATTTATGTTGTTCTTCACTCAAAGGAATACTTAATCGTTTTGTAAACATTTCTCTCACCATTTAGTTATT
>JBCCYM010000074.1:0-8095 GCA_039190005.1 Pseudomonadota bacterium | reverse complement strand
TACTTCCATCTCTACTAATTCTAGTAATTCTTCATCTTCCACCATGTCGCATTTGTTTAAAAATACCACAATATACGGCACACCTACCTGACGCGCTAACAGAATGTGCTCTCGCGTCTGTGGCATCGGACCATCCGCCGCGTTCACCACCAAGATCGCCCCATCCATCTGCGCCGCGCCTGTAATCATGTTCTTCACATAATCCGCGTGACCTGGACAATCCACGTGCGCGTAGTGACGCTTGTCACTCTCATACTCTACATGCGATGTCGAAATCGTAATACCCCGCGCTTTTTCTTCCGGCGCCTTATCAATATTGTCAAACGCCACCGCTGCGCCACCAAATTTCTTTGACAACACTGTCGTCATCGCCGCGGTTAATGTGGTCTTACCATGATCCACATGGCCTATCGTTCCGACATTTACATGCGGCTTATTTCGTTCAAATTTATCTGCCATCGCTTATTCTCCTCTGTGTTAGTTTCGTTTATCAATAATATCTTGAGCAATACTTGCTGGGACTTCGTTATATTTTAAAAATTCCATTGTGTAAGTAGCACGGCCCTGCGACATGGAACGCAGATCGGTCGCATAACCAAACATTTCGCCTAATGGCACTTCAGCATGAATGGCTTTACCAGCCGGCGTGTCATCCATGCCTTGCAGAATACCACGACGACGGTTGAGATCACCCATCACATCACCCATGTAATCTTCTGGGGTCACCGCTTCAACTTTCATCACGGGTTCAAGTAACACAGCTTTTGCCTTGCGAGCACCTTCTTTAAAACCAATTGAACCAGCCGCTTTAAACGCTGCCTCACTGGAGTCAACATCGTGGTAAGAACCATCATACAAAGTGACTTTCACATCAACCACTGGATAACCGGCAATCACACCATTCTGCATTTGTTCTTTGATACCTTTTTCAACCGCCGGGATATATTCTTTAGGGATAGCACCACCAAAGATGTCATCCACAAATTCAAAACCTGCGCCAGCTTCATTGGGTTCAATTTTAAGCCATACATGACCATACTGACCACGACCACCGGATTGACGCACAAATTTACCTTCTTGCTCAACCATAGCTTTAATTGTTTCACGATAAGCCACTTGAGGATTACCGATATTGGCATCCACTTTGAATTCACGTTTCAGACGGTCAACAATAATTTCCAGATGCAGCTCACCCATACCAGAGATAATGGTTTGCCCGGATTCTTCATCAGTACGAATACGAAATGAAGGATCTTCCTGCGCTAATTTACCCAAAGCGACACTCATTTTTTCTTGGTCAGCTTTAGTTTTCGGTTCAATGGCAACAGAAATAACCGGCTCAGGGAATTCCATACGCTCTAAGGTAATCACATCATTCTGACTACACAAGGTATCTCCAGTTGTGACAGACTTTAAACCAACAGCGGCAGCGATATCACCCGCCCGCACTTCTTTGATTTCTTCACGACTATTGGCGTGCATTTGTAAAATACGACCAAAACGTTCGCGTTTTGATTTCACCGGATTGAAAACCGTATCACCGGTTTTAACCACACCAGAGTAAACCCGGAAGAAAGTTAATGTGCCGACAAACGGGTCAGTGGCGATTTTAAATGCCAATGCCGCAAACGGCGCATCATCATCAGATGGGCGCTCTGCTTCAGTACCATCTTTATCATCAAGAATACCTTTAATGGCTGGCACCTCTGTCGGCGACGGCATATAGTCAATCACGGCATCCAATAACGCTTGCACACCTTTATTCTTAAAGGCGGAACCACAAAGTACCGGCACCACTTCATTCGCCAGCACTTGCTTGCGCAAACCAGTTTTAATATCTTCAGCGGATAAATCACCGCTTTCAAGATATTTATCCATCAAGGCTTCATCCGCTTCTGCCGCGGATTCAACCATACTTTCACGCAGTGTTTGACATTGATCTAGCAAATCAGCGGGAATATCTTTTTCTTCATATTTCATCCCCTGGGTCGCGTCATCCCAAATAATCGCTTTCATGCGAATCAGATCGACTACGCCTTGGAAATTATCTTCAGCGCCGATTGGCACTTGTAACGGCACCGGATTCGCGCCTAAACGATCTTTGATTTGCTCAACAACACGTAAAAAATCAGCGCCGGTACGGTCCATTTTATTGACAAAAGCCATACGCGGCACATGGTACTTATTCGCCTGACGCCAAACCGTTTCCGATTGTGGCTCAACACCACCCACCGCGCAAAATACAGCAACGGCACCATCTAAAACCCGTAGTGACCGCTCAACTTCAATAGTGAAGTCAACGTGTCCTGGGGTGTCAATAATGTTAATACGGTGTTTTTTATACTGTTGATCCATACCCGACCAATAACAAGTCGTCGCCGCGGAAGTAATGGTAATGCCCCGCTCTTGTTCTTGCTCCATCCAGTCCATGACGGCAGCCCCTTCATGCACCTCACCAATTTTATGTGAGATCCCCGTATAAAACAAAATACGTTCTGTTGTTGTCGTTTTACCGGCGTCAATGTGAGCCATGATACCGATATTACGATATAATTTAATAGGTGTTTCACGTGCCACGATATTAGTTCCTCTCTACCAACGAAAATGTGCAAATGCTTTGTTTGCTTGAGCCATACGGTGCGTATCTTCGCGTTTTTTAACCGCCGCGCCGCGATCTTGACAAGCTTCAGATATTTCACTCGCCAAACGCTCAGCCATTTTTTTTTCACTACGCTTTTTGGCGGCATCGGATAACCAACGCATTGCCAAGGATATGCCTCGATCTTTACGTACCTCAATAGGCACCTGATAAGTCGCCCCACCGACACGACGCGATTTCACTTCAGCAAGCGGACGCACTTTATCCAACGCGACATACATAATCTGCAATGGTCGATCTTTATCAACAAGCGCTTCATCGACGTCAAATGACTTACCTTCCAAACGCTTTTGCGCTATTTCTAAGGCATTATAAATTATTTTCTCAGCTAAAGATTTTTTCCCGTCACACATAATACAATTAACAAACTTGGTCAAAGTTTGATCACCGTACTTAGGATCTGGCAATAAGTCGCGCTTTGGCGCTGCTTTTCTTCTCATACTATCAATTTCCCAGCATTACATTATTAGTTAACTTTTTGGTCGCTTAGCACCATACTTAGAACGACCTTGCTTGCGATCGTTCACCCCAGCTAAATCCAGGCTACCACGCACAGTGTGATAACGCACACCAGGTAAATCTTTAACCCGACCACCACGAATCAATACCACCGAGTGCTCCTGCACATTATGCCCTTCACCACCGATATAAGCGGTTACTTCATAACCACTGGTCAATCGCACACGCGCGACTTTACGCAACGCCGAATTTGGTTTCTTAGGCGTTGTCGTATAAACACGAGTACAAACACCCCGTCGCTGCGGACACGCTTTCAACGCTGGCATTTTACTTTTTTCTTTCGGCGTATGGCGCCCCTTACGTACCAGCTGACTAATCGTTGGCATACAAGCATTACTCCAAAAATTAAATATCAATTAAAATTCTGAGATGGCAACAAACCATCACTATCCCTCTATAGTAAGAAAACGCGCGAAAAATAAACGACGACGTTTAAATTTACTATAAAGTAGCTGAACCAATACACCAAGATAGGTAACTCATACACAACGAGTTCCTAAGGGGCATAGGGTTCATGATCAATCAAGGTTAATCGAGAAATTTTTCTCATTTAACCCTCATTTAATATAACCATACCTTTCGATAGGGGCGACAGTAAACCACTTTTTTAGTGCTTTTGCAAGTAAAAAAGCAAAAAATATTAAAAATATGTAAAAAATAAGGATTTTCCCGTTTTTTTGTCTTTTCGTGATGATTTCGCAAGACATCATGACATTTTCCATATAATATAGCTAAAATTCAGCGGTCCCTGAGCTCGCTTGCCCTGAGCCTGTCGAAGGGTCGAAGGACTATTCCAAGCACATTAAACTAAAGGAAACAATGACTATGCGCAACAAAAAATGGTGGGTACTCCTCGGCACTGGCATTGCTGGTACGATAATTGCCATTGACTTTTCTATTGTCAATACCTCATTAACCCCTATTCAACAGGAGCTTCACGCTTCGATCACTGAGCTACAATGGATAATCAATGGTTTTGGACTCTTCTTTGTCGGATTTTTAGTCACCAGCGGCAGATTAAGTGATCTCAAAGGACGACGAAAATTTCTTTACACCAGCATGATCGGCTTTGCCTTAGCGTCTTTAGGCGCAGGTTTAGCGCAATCACCCGGATTTCTGATTGCCATGCGTATGCTGCAAGGCTTCACCTGCTCCGCTATTTTCCCCAGCGGCATGGCCATTACCGCACGGGCATTTCCGGAACATCAACAAAATCGCGCGCTGAGCATTTATGGCAGTCTTATTGGCATTGGGCTGGCGTTTGGACCAGTAGTTGGTGGTCTAATTGTCACCATCGCCAGTTGGCGCTGGATTTTTTTCATCAATCTCCCGGTCATTCTGATTAGTTTCGCGATTTGTCTATTTGTTATTGAAGAATCCAAACAAAGCCAAGCGCCGCCTGTCGATTGGATTGGTGTTATCAGCATGGTACTCTGTATCAGCGGATTGTTGTTTGTTATTAATGAAAGTCAAACCTATGGCTGGCTTTCCATGCCTGTCATCATAGCGGCCATCGTATTCATTACCGCGCTTGTGGTATTTATTGTTACTGAAAAACGAATAGCAGCGCCGATTATTCCATTTGAATTATTATTAAACAAAGGGTTTTTACTCGGCACCATTACTTTTGTTACCGGTGTGTCACTTTCGTGGGCGATTATTTTCATCATGCCACTTTATCTGCATGATTCACTCGGATTCACAACCGGTTCAGTGGGTTTAACACTATTTGCCATGACCATCATGACTGTGATTACACCCGCTATTGCTGGTCATTACTATAATCTCAAAGGTGAAAAAGTAGTCGCACACACTCTATTTTTTATCAGTGTCATTAGCTTGGCCCTGTTCACCCAATTACAAACACATGGACCGCTATGGTTAATTCTGATAACGTTTATATTATTTGGCTCTGCCTGGGGAATAAGCAGCGGCATTTCCGTGCCACTGGGTTTATCACGTTTACCTGATGTCGAGAATAGCGGTCTAGTCTCTGGCGTGATGCTAACCTTAATGAATTTAGGCGGCGTTATCGCCTTGGCATTATCTACCGCGTTCTTTAATTACGGCAAGC
This sequence comes from Pseudomonadota bacterium, assembly GCA_039190005.1. Classification (GTDB taxonomy): domain Bacteria; phylum Pseudomonadota; class Gammaproteobacteria; order UBA12402; family UBA12402; genus JBCCYM01. The sequence continues at coordinate 2,843 of JBCCYM010000074.1, read as the reverse complement.
AGGTATCACTTGTTCATGCGGTACATCTGGTTGCCACTTTTTTGATCATTATTGCCATCATACTGTGGGTAATTGCCACGGTTGTGCTTGGTGTAACAAAGCGCAATGTATAATGTTGCTTTTTTGCTTAAATTAGCAAAAAGATATTGACTATATACAGAAAGAAATTAACCCGTTGTCTCGAAATCAAAAACTCATGACTAATTTGAAAAATTATTTTTTATTCCTACGATTCCACAGTTTTAAAACTTGGAACGATCAACGTAAATAATAAATCGTATGCCTCATTAAGATCATAGTACTTCGCTATCTCAGGTGATAGCAAAGGTATAATATCATTATTAAATACTTTGTTTGACCTTTTTAAATCGATATTTTCTTTATATTGTTTATAGGTCACCGGCGTTTTACCTTTTTCCATATAGATCATAAAAATTCTAATGACTTCAGTAAAATCGATCCCCTTAATTTCTTTATTCGCATACCAGAAATCAAATAGATCACGTCCTTTTTGCCTTTGATACAATGCCCTCAATTTTGTACCAAGTAGCTCCTATAATTGATACGTTGATATAACCGCTGCCCCCTTATACCAGTCTGATTGAAGATTATAATGAATTTGTTTATATGGCAACACATTAAAATGCTCACGAGTATTAATTTCAACCTTTACCTTACGTGATATTACAGGCTCTATCTCAGTATCGAAGTTATAGTATAATGTAAATCGCCCTTGACTCTGTTTCCATCTTGGCTTACCCAGCCATGAATCTAAACAATCGCGAATTGCCGTAACTGTATCACCAATTGGCATAGCTATCTTTTGAACAAAATCGAGATCTTCACTAAATCGCCCTGGCTGATTGAAAAAAAGTTTATGTAAAGCCGTTCCACCTCTAAAAACTAAATTCTCAGCAATTATAGGTGATGAGTATAATTCGCAAAGCGCCCGAGACAGAATAAGATCATGCTCAATCTGTTCAGGTTCAGGCCACGGTATTTGCTCACGCCATTGTGTAATAAAACGTTGTAATATCATATCTCATCCAACTCAATATCAGCATTTACTAATACATGCCAACGCTGGTTTTTTTCATACGCCACCTTATCATTAGCACTCACTAAAGGAATGTAACGAGGTTTTCTCTCATTGATTGCCTGTTCTAAAAGTGATAAGTCAATCTCGCATTTTATTACCTTATCTAAAACATAACCAAATCGATGCGCAACGGGTAATGAAATGCCACTATTTTTTATAAATTCTATAAGAGCATCCATCTTAATATTCTCAATAAGCTCATAGATAACCGTCGCAGCTTGCTGCAACTGTCCTCCTGTTTTTGCATATTTGATAAGATCAAATAAAGTTAATTCTAAATTAGAAATCGTAAAATAGCTTAAAGGTGTTTTCTTGCTTTCAAGCAATTCTTTCTGAATATTTTGTTTATAATAAAATCGAATGTGCTGATTAGCAACATTGATTGGGCGCATTTGCTTTGTAGTGACTACTTGTAACATCATCACTTGCTGATGTGCTGAACCATGAACACTGGCAGCAGAAAGCAAGCCTACATAATATGGCAGCTTCAGATATTCCATAAATGGATGAATAAACCAACGTGCCGGCAAACAAGCTGCTATTTGATGTTCTGGAGGAACAATAACGTAAAAATCCCTCTTTATCCGGCACACCGCTGATTTTTGACCCATCCGCCACAATGCCACATTAATAGCACCGTCAGATAAACCAAGTTCTTCCCTAAGTCTAGGCTTGGTGAACCAGTATTGCCCTTTACTTAAAAGGCTATTAATATATGCAGGAAATTGTTTATCATGTGAAATAAAACTTTTCATATGCAAATTATTACACATAATGTAATAATTTGCAATTTTTACGCAACTGCATATCAATAAATTTATAAAAAGGGAAAGTGATTCCTTGTGAATACAAAATGAAACTAACCCAACGCAAAGCCAACATTCATGACTTACCAGCCATTATCTGGCTACTACAGCAAGATGAGTTCGGCAAAACAAGAGAGCAAGCGTCAGAAAATATTGATCAGCGTTATCTTGAAGCATTCGACAAAATCAACAATGATCCCAATCAGTATCTGATGGTAGTTGAAATGGATAATCAGATCATTGGCACCTGTCATCTTACTATCTTACCCTCACTGACATTTACCGGCGCGACAAGAATGCAGATTGAAGCCGTAAGAGTGCGTGCTCAATATCGAGGACAAAACATCGGCGCATGGATGATCAATGAAGCAATCGATTATGGTAAAGCAAACGGTGCCACAATTATCCAGTTAACAAGCAATAAACAACGTCAAGAGGCAATAAAGTTTTATAAGAAGTTAGGTTTTAAAGCAACGCATCAAGGTATGAAATTGTATTTACAAAACCAGTCATAAAAAACGAGCAACAGAATAAATCCATGAACGAATCATTCTAAAACCGACTCCCCCGATTGCGGGAGAGTCTTCTTACTTTAAACCTAAAAACCACAGTGGTCCCTGAGCCTGCCGAAAGGCATCACACAAGTTTTCCGAGGACGTGCTTGGGCTTCGACAAGCTCAGCCATCTTATACGTTGAGCCTGTCGAAGGGTGGTCCCTGAGCTTGCTTGCCCTGAGCCTGTCGAAGGGTCGAAGGGCTCGCCAAGCAAAAGCGCAACATCTACAACGTCACAATTCACTTAAATCAGTGCCCGTCAACTCAGGCAAAGATTATCAAACATACTCACTAATTTTACGTTCTAATAATTCTTGATGACCAGATACAGGTTGTGGATCAAACTTATCGTGACCAAATGATTCAAGCCATGAAAGCACGCTG
>JBCCYM010000073.1:0-8178 GCA_039190005.1 Pseudomonadota bacterium | reverse complement strand
ATCATTATTTGCGAATATGCGCTTGTATCTCATATTAAAATCTGCTAATTTATCATTCCAGTCATATGTTTTTTAGTTCTAAATTAATAAGGTTTTATAATGACGTGTTATATTTTTGTGACTGGTGGTGTTGTTTCTTCCCTGGGTAAAGGTCTAGCTTCCGCTTCTTTGGCCGCGATTCTCGAAGCTAGAGGTTTAAACGTTACCCTAATGAAATTAGATCCCTATATCAATGTTGATCCTGGCACGATGAGTCCGTTTCAGCACGGTGAAGTGTTTGTCACTGAAGATGGCGCCGAAACTGATCTTGATCTTGGTTATTATGAACGTTTTGTGCGCACCAAAATGACCAAACAGAATAATTTCACCAGTGGACGTATCTACGCTGATGTGATTAAAAAAGAGCGCCGAGGTGATTATTTAGGCGCTACCGTACAAGTCATACCGCATATTACTAATGAAATAAAATCACGCGTTCTCGCGGCGGGTGAGGACAGTGATATCGCTATGGTGGAAATTGGCGGCACGGTTGGTGATATTGAATCACAACCTTTTCTTGAAGCCATTCGTCAATTACGTGTTGAACTGGGACGCCAGCGGACATTATATGTCCATTTAACGCTGGTGCCTTACATATCAACAGCGGGCGAGATCAAAACCAAACCGACTCAGCATTCCGTCAAGGAACTGCGCTCGGTAGGTATTCAGCCCGATATTTTATTGTGCCGTTGCCAACATGCCATTGATACCAGCGATTGCGAAAAAATTGCCTTATTTACCAATGTTGAAAAACAGGCTGTCGTACCAATTATTGACGCGAAAAGTATTTATGAAGTCATTTTCCAACTGCATGACTATCAAATTGACGAGCTTGTTTGCCAACATTTTAATCTCAAAACAGCGCCAGCTGAATTGAGTGAATGGCAACACGTATTAGACGCGCATTTACATCCACAGCATGAAGTCACCATCGCGATGGTTGGCAAATATTTTGCCACACCTGACGCCTATAAATCGCTTAACCAAGCTTTGACACATGCTGGCATACATACACGCGCTAAGGTTAATATTAAGTGTATTGACAGTGAATTACTTGAACAACAAGGTTGTGATGAAATACTACGGGATTGTCACGCGATTTTAGTCCCTGGCGGATTTGGTCAGCGTGGTGTTGAGGGTAAAATATTGGCGGCACAATACGCGCGTCAACATGGTTTACCTTATTTTGGTATCTGCCTGGGATTACAAGTCGCGGTGATTGCCTTTGCCCGTTTTCATGCCAACATGGCTGACGCGAATAGCAGTGAATTTTCCAATGACACGCGACATCCAGTCATCGCGCTGGTGACAGAATGGCAAAATAAAGCCGGTGAAATTGAAAAACGTGATCAGCATTCAGATATGGGCGGCACCTTGCGTTTAGGTGGTCAGCTTTGTCATTTACAACAAGACACCTTGGCACGAAAACTGTATCAACGCGATCAGATTATTGAACGTCATCGGCATCGTTATGAGGTTAACAGTGATTTTGTGCCGCCGTTGGAAACTGCCGGTTTACTGGTTTCTGGGGTTTCTCAAGATAAACAGCTTGTTGAAATGATTGAATTGCCGGATCATCCCTGGTATGTGGCTTGTCAGTTTCATCCAGAATTTACGTCGACGCCACGCGAAGGGCATCCATTATTTATTGGGTTTATCAAAGCGGCTTTGGCTTATCAAGATAAACAAGAAAAATGAAGTTTCACTAAAAATAAATGAGATAATTATTATGAAAATCTGTGGTTTTGACATTGGTATTGACTGTCCTTTTTTCCTGATAGCGGGGCCTTGTGTCATTGAAAGTGAACAATTGGCATTAGATACCGCGGGTAAACTCAAAGAAATCACTGAAAAATTGGGTATTTCTTTTGTGTATAAATCTTCCTTTGATAAGGCGAATCGTTCTTCGACTAAAAGCTTCCGTGGTCTGGGTTTAGCGCAGGGATTGGCAATCTTACAAAAAGTAAAACAAAAAATTGGCGTGCCGGTGATTACCGATGTCCATGAAGATACACCACTGTCTGAAGTTGCCGATGTGGTTGATGTTTTGCAAACACCGGCGTTTTTATGTCGCCAGACCAATTTTATTCAGAATGTCGCTAAACAGGGCTTGCCGGTTAATATTAAAAAAGGACAGTTCTTAGCGCCTTGGGATATGCCACATGTGGTTGCCAAAGCGCAAGAAGTAGGTAACCAGCACATTATGGTGTGTGAACGCGGCGTCAGCTTTGGTTATAATAACCTTGTTTCCGATATGCGCTCATTGGTTGTCATGCGTGAAACCAATTGCCCGGTTGTATTCGATGCCACTCATTCCGTGCAACTGCCTGGTGGACAAGGCAGCAGTTCCGGTGGTCAACGTGAATTTGTGCCGGTATTAGCAAAAGCGGCCATAGCTGTTGGCATAGCCGGTATTTTTATGGAAACGCATCCAAATCCTGATAAAGCACTGAGTGATGGTCCTAACAGTTGGCCCTTAGCAAAAATGGAAGGCTTGCTACAACAGCTAAAGGCTTTAGATACCGTGACTAAAAAAATGCCTGCTTTGTAAGAATATAAAGTGATCACGTCAACTTTATGTGTAGCTTCAAAGTGCTGTTTTTTATTTCAATTTTTTTGTAAATGATCACGGAATACAAGTGTCAGTATAAAAAGCGTTATAAGCACTATAAGGTATAACATTGCCAGCGGTGTGGCCGTGTGCGCTTTTAAAAAACTGGCGATTGATATGATGACCGAGGATATTAAAAGAAAAATGATAGCGGATACCGCACCTACAGTACCGGCCATTTCAGGAAATAAACTTGTGCAAATACCTGTGCCAACTTGATAAATGCCAGCGCATGAGATAAAGAAAAAAATTGCCGCGACGGGTAGGGTAATCGTCCAATAATTAATTTTCCATTGTGTTGCCAGCATCACAAATATAATTGCTGTCACAATAGCCGCTAGAGTATTGAAAATAAGAATTTTCGCGAGCGCAAAATGACGTAATAGTAAACGATAAACATAACTGCCAATAAAGCATAGTATTCCCAGGCACAACGCGGTATGACCAAAAACAATCGCACTATACCCAAGTACATCTTGTATTAAAAATGATCCAATAATAGCAAAACTTACGACAATGGTACCAACGCACATAAACATTATCCCCAACCAAAATCGAGGCGTGGCTAATATTTTTATATACCGTTTACTAATTTGCTGATGGCGTATAGGCGTTCTTTGCCAATGTGTTTCCGGAAGTATAGACAAAGCGCATACCACCAAAAAACCATAAATCGCTAAAAAAATAAAATTCGCTTGCCAACCAAAAATATGCTGTAAATATCCCCCAATTGAAGGCGCGAAAATTGGACTCATCGAGACAAACATACCAATAGTTGCCATAGCATGATGTACTTTATTCACCGGGCCATAGACATCCGCAACAATGGCGCGATAACCAACGAACATGGACGCCAAACAAAATCCTTGCGTAAATCTTAATAATAATAAAATATGAATGGTTGGTGATAGGGCGCAAAGTAAGCTGATAATAATATAGGCAATCATAGCCATGATAATCGGTTTTTTACGTCCAAAAGCATCTAATAACGCGCCAAATATAAAGGCGCCAACAGCCACTCCATATGAATTGAATGGTACGGTTAGTCGTACTAAATAAGGGCTTGCATGTAAACTACGTGCTATCCATGGCAAAGAGGGTGCGTTGAGATCAATCGCCATGATACCTAGAATGGCAGCAAAACAGAGTACTGGGATAATAAACCAGTAAGTATGATATTGATCTTTTTGCATTATTTTTTAATGACGATAAAAAACTTTATCTATTATAGATGTCATAAAAATAATAGCAATATGATATAGGCGAATACTATTTTATAATGCCACCTTCTTGGTCAATGGTAATTTTACCATTAATAAACTGATTGTCATTAAGTAAATCTTGTTTGGCTTGATTCCAATTATCATCTTTAAATTTAATAATACCATGACGTTGATTATAATTATTATCACTCGCAATCAGTAACATATTATATTGAGTAGCAGGATATTTTTTCCTGGAACTGATAACGTTATTGACAATATTCTTAGCATGATAATCGATATGACCATTGGTATTTACCCAACTTTCAAAAGCAGCCATACCATCACTGGTTGCGCCAACACTTAAAACATTATCTTTTATCGAAAGAATATCTACTTTACCAAAATAATCAGCCATATTACGCAAAGCGGCATCCGTTAACCCCCAATCTCCACCGTATGCTGTGCCACCTACCTCTAAGCGGTTATCAGTAATCGCATAAATAAATATGATAGCATGATGACTGGCATAATTAGTTATCCCTGATACTTCATATTGATCTTGTGTTGTTTTGACAATATTTTTTAATTCACCCTTACGAATATCAATCAAACTGCTTGTACTCGCGTAGTTATAAATTAAGCTTGAACTCACTGAGCCTTGATGGAAAATATTCTGTGAAATGCCATTTATTAGCGTTATCGTTGATTTATTCATTGCTTGGTTATAAATACCAAAGACATCCTGTTGTGCGCCGGAAACATTGATATAGTTATTCTGTTCTTTATCAACAGTAACAGTCGAAGCATTATTCGCTAGAATATAAATCCCCGCATCCGCTTGAGATGGGGAACCCAATGTATAACCAGAAGCAACATGATTATTTGTTATACTAATATGAGAATCAGAAGAACCATCACCAATGCCTATGTTAATTGTGCCATTTTTTAAATTTAAATGATTAATTGTTAAATTTCCAACAGATTGTCCACTTCCTGTGCCGGCATTAAAATTTTTTGAAGAAACAGCATAATTTCCTTCTTGAGCTGGAGAAACGATTGAAAAATTTTCCAATGTATTATTTTTGCCGAGAATAATATCCAATCCACTGCCATTTGCTTGTGAATTGCTAAATGTAAGTTGAGATTTATTACCTGTACCGGTAATAACCACATTATCAGCTAAAGTAAGTGGTTTATTCAAAGAAATGGTTTGTGCGTCAAGTATAATAATGTCGCCAGGTGTTGTGGCACATAAGCCTAAATCAATATTATTTTTAGGGTAGCAAATATGATGTACAATTGAAGCGTAAGACACCGCATAAAAGCTGATTGTGGCTAGTAAAAAAGTGGTAATAAAAGTTATTTTTTTCTTCATTTCATTTCACCATTTATTAATCTTATTATTTAGATTCACAGAATCTTTGTCTTTGAGTATATCATAAACTACTTTTTATACAAGATTTATCTTGGTAAACAGGGATGTAAATTTTTGTAAATTCTGGATCAAATAAAAATATGAGCAAGGAGACTATTGCTCAGTGTGGTAAATTAATGTGTCTTAGACTTTAAAATTTTAAATAATAATGAAGCGGTGACAAAAATTATTGCCGTGTAAATAAATAATGGATAATAGGTGCCAAGTCGAATATTCGTTGATATCAAAGCTAATAAAGCGGCGCTGGTGACGCGAATCCCTGAAATTTTGGCTGAGGCGATAGCGATTTCTTGGCGAAAAATATGCATGAGGCTAGAGTTGGTCAAAGGTGTGACCATACCTGAGGAGAATGACAGCAGACTTATCAATGTTGTCAGAAGCGTGACATCGGGTTTTACACCAATAAGCGCCAGTAACAATATTAAAAAAACAGTCAATAGACCAATAATAATGCCAAATAAAAGCAGGGTATCCATTGTGAATTTATCAATCAGATGATTAGTAAGCTTGGAACTGATGATATAACTGGCAATCGGCGCGAAAATAAGCCAGGGGAAAACCTGGTCGGGCACATGCAGCTGTAAGACATACCAGAACGGTGTGGCGGTGTAGAAGGCGATCATGTAGCCATTGATTAAGGCGTATATCAACACATAACGCCAAAAATTAGCTGTAGTTGAAATAGATTTAATCTGTTTGGCTATTAACGAGACATGAATACGTTTCAGCAAGTTTTCTTTGGTTTCCGGCAAAAAGAAATAACAGCCAATGAATAAGCTGATAAAAAGTAAAATTGTGAAAGCGAAAATATAGCGCCAATTGGCAAAGTAAATGATATAGCTTCCACATAAGGGACCTATCGCTGGCGCGATAAGCGCGGCAATGGCGTACCAGGCATACACTCTGGATAGTGTTTTTTTGTGTAATGAATCCGCCATAATAGCGCGACCTATCGGCGCTGAATAACCTACCGCGAAACCTTCAAGAATACGCCCGAAGATATAAACAAGGACATTATTCGCCAACATCGCGACACCGGCACCTAGAATTGTCATAATAAGGGCCGCTAACGTTGTGGCGCGTCTGCCAAAACGGTCAGATAATGGTCCCCAGATAATTTGCGAAAATGAAAAACCTAATAAATTAAGGGTGATAGAAACTTTGAGCGCTTGGTCATTGACGCCAAATACTTTTCCTAATAAAGGCAATGCCGGCACCGGGAGTTTAATTGACATCCAGGAGGTAAACGCCATAGCAATGAGCAATACAATAAACATGCTATTTGGCGCCGAAGAATGCACTTTGTAGCGGCAGCTTTTAGGTGTATTGATCATAAATGTTGATTGGCTTCATTTATTCTAGCCTTTATAATAGCAGCTGTTTTATAATACAGGAAAAATATACTTTTTCTAAGGATTAATATGATGTTTGTTTTTCATCATGTCGCGATTAGTGTGTCTAATCCACAGAGATCCATCGCGTTTTATCAACAATTGGGATTTAAACCGGTATTTGAATGGGCAGCTGATGATGGCTCATTGCAAATTATTCATCTTGATTTAGCGGGGACACTACTTGAGCTATTCGCATATAAGAATTTTGAACCATTAAAGCAGCAGGGCAAAAAAGTAGAAACAGACCTGCCACGAATTGGTGTTAAACATTTTGCTTTGCGTGTTCAATCAATTGAAGACGCGAAACAACACGTACTTGAAAAAGGTATCGCGGATCAAATCGAAATTAAGCGAGGACGAACTGGTATTGATTATTTTTTTATTCAAGACCCGGATGGCATATGGGTGGAAATTGTTGAAGATAATCGCCAAAGATAATAGTTCAAGCTTATTTAAAATAATTTCTCATTATGTCATCTGTCCAGGCAGGCTCTTTAATCGATTGTTTTGGCAGGAAAGCTTTTATACAAGGTTTTATATCTAGAACAGGTGTGCCGTTAATGGCGTCCAGACCGTTAACACGTATTGTCAACCCATCAACCGCTATGATTTTCGCGTAAGAAACACCAAGTTGATTTGGTCTGTTTTTATTACGCTGCGCGAGAACGCCAACTTGAGGTAAATTCGAGTTATTACGTGGATGTCTGGCGCCAGTCATCACTTTTTCTACTTTATGCATATAAAAGATGACTTCAATATGAGAAAACATTTCCAGTCCCATTGTGGCGGAATCTTCAAGTATTGACTGATCAAGGCGAATAATGGAGCTCACATCATCCCAATAGTCGTCCGTTATTTCATCGCGGGTATTCTCTATAACGCCTATAGGTTTTAATTGAATCATTTTAATGTTACGGTAATATTTTCTTTATCAACTTTTTTCATAAGTGACATAAACAATAACAATGTATTAAGCATAACCGACAGGATAATAAAGATCAATAAAAGGTCTGTTGTTGTTTTGACATGGATTGTCAAGCCGATCATCATACACGCAGCGGTCATTAGCATTTTTATCATGACTTGTATAGAACTGGCCATCGCCGTGCCAATTGAAGCATCTATGGTGCTAACGCTTTCACCTGTTAAGACTGGCATAATCAATCCGCATAAAAATCCAATGATGACTATCATAATGACTAACAAAGCAATACTTTGAATAAAGTAACTCAAAATAAGACTAACTAAAGAGACAACTAAAAAAGAAATGGCATAAATAGTGACTAAATTTGCCGCTTTCATTTTACATTGCGCTAGATATTTTGCCACGAACGCGCCAACAATTAAACTAACCGGCATAAATAATAAATACAAACCGGTATGCAATGGTTTAATATGATAGGTATTTTGGATAATAAAAGGCGCCGCGGTGAAATAATTGATAATAAATCCAAAACTTATCCCTGAGAATACACTGTAAAAAAAAAATATTTT
>JBCCYM010000072.1:0-8343 GCA_039190005.1 Pseudomonadota bacterium | reverse complement strand
CTCAAAGTGTCAGCAAAGCAGCTGAAATTTTATGCATCTGCAGTATCACTCATAAGAATATTATATCTTGAGCAACAATACGATAGAATTAACGCTCATCTAATTAAAATTTTTAGATTTAATGCTAAGGCGAAATAATGCCAGAAAAAAGATTTACAGGGTCATAATGATGTTTTAATTCAATAAGTTTCTGTTTTTCTTTACCGTAATACGCTGTTAAAGGATCGCAAAGGGTATTATCATCATAATTTTGATAGGAATACTCATAATATGGCTTAAGTAGGTCAAACAATTTATTTAACCACTGAATATTTGCTTGAGCTTCTTCAATTTTATCACTCATCCATACCGATTTAATAGAAAATACAAAATTTGCTTGACGATGAATAAACGCCGATGAAGTTAGAGAGACGTTTTGAATAGCACCACCAAGAGGCTCTATCACTAGTCGACCTAAAAAATGAGGATATTTGTCAAAATAATCAACAATTATTGTAATGAATACATCATCAATATCGCCATATAATATGCCACTTTTCCAAAATTTTTTCAAATAATTTGATTCAAATTGTTCATCATAATTTTTTTTATGTTCAAAAATACTTTTGTCACTTTTAATAAAAACACAAGCTTTACCCCAAGACAATACTTCTCTACATATTAAATCTGCTTGAGATATAGAATTTCCATAATAAAATCCCTCCATGACCAGAAACATTTCGCCACGCACATAAGAAGGCGAAAAGCTAATAATAGTATCTGCTGAACTATAACGTGATATTGCACAATAAATAAGAATATTATCAGAGGCGCTACTCATATATTGATTATATTTATTTAAAACCTGACGAGCCTGAGTTATTGACCAAGCAATGATAAAGTGAAAAGTTTTAGGCGTATCAAAAGTTCTAAATTCAAGTTTTGTCACCACACCAAAATTACAATGTCCGGCACCTTTAATTGCCCAAAATAAATCCGAGTTTATTTTTTCGTTAACTTGAATAGGCTTAGCATCGCTTAATAGTAATTCCGCGTTTAATAAACTATCTATAGCTAATCCATATTTCCTCGATAGAAGACTTAAACCTCCGCCTAAAGTAAAACCAGCAATACCAACCGACTGCGAGATGCCATTAGTCATCAATAATCCATACTGGTTCAAACATCTATCAGCATCACCAATTAAAGCACCGCCATCAACAAGGACATTCAATTGTTTGTTAGCTTGATAACATACATCAACCTTATTAAGTAAACACATATCAATTACGAGCCCCTTGGTCTTAATGGCTTTACCACTGGGCATATGTCCACCACATTTCACACTAATTCTAAGATTATTTGCTACAGCAAATTTTATTGATTCTTCTATATCATTAATGCTAGCTACTAAAACTACTAATGTTGGTTTATGATCAATTGCACCATTATCTAAGCTGCAAGTGTTGTGATACTGTTCTTGGAAAGGCAAATAATAGTTGCCATCCAAACGTTTACCAAAAGTTTTGAGCGTATTAGCATTTAATTTATCTGTGATAGGAAAAGATAGTTTACTATTCATAGTTTCAATACAAAATATTTAAGTCATTTTCAATACACATTTTACAAAATCTTCCTTAGCGGCAGTATAAGCTTCACGATCATAAGGATAATCTTCTGCTAACTGACATTTAAGCTGTTCGTATTTTTGTCGTAATATCGAGTCTTTTCTAAGCTTATCTCTAAAAGCCACGCGCTGTTTAAAATCTTCTCCAAATGCCATGATATGCGCATGATGCGTTCTCTTTAATCCAAAAGGTGGCATGCCCTTAAAAAACCGATGATGAGCATTATCCGGATTATCATACCAATAGCAATACCCCAGTGCTTCTAATGGTTTTATCCATTGTTTAGCTGTAGTCATTGAATCCAAAGTAATAAAAATATCAATAATGGGTTTAGCTTTTAAACCATTGACTGCTGTGCTACCCAGATGCTCAATCGCCTTATAAGGCAAAGCAATACTTTCTTGAATTGCCTGTATTTCAGCCTGCGCTAATTTTTGCCATGCTGGATTATAATCCTCCAATACAATATCATCTTTGGCGGCTAACTGATCGGGTTTGGCATGACCTGTTTTATAATCAATCATCCGTATAAACGATTCTTTGCCATCGACATAATTTTCTATATCATCAGCAAATTGTCGCGCTAAACAGCGTTTAATTGTCGCGTATCCTGAGGCAATATCGTTATGCTGGATTAAATAACTTTTAAACGCTAAATGGCGATCTATTTCTGAATTACCTCGCGCGAATAAGTGAATATGATAGGTGTGACAATCCGGTGTTCCTTTCCAATAAAAACGACGGCCAGCCATACCATATTCGCCCATACATTGATAAGCCTGTTGTTCAAATAAAGCATTCAACTGATCGACTTTTGTCAAGTCATATACAACAATGAGAATATCAATAATGGGTTTAGCCGGCATATCAGGAATAGCGGTACTGCCAATATGATGAATCGCTTGACAATTATTACCCAGTATTTTTTCCAGTATTGATGCTTCACGCGCGAATTGTTGCCGCCAATTTGGATTGTGTGGCAATAATACAACTTTCCTTAGACGTTCCCGATCATCAATCAATTTTGCAGACATACGTCATTATCATGCTATCTGTTCAAAATAAGCATCTGGTGTAAAATGATCACCACAAGTATCCGCGTATTGCCGTAAACGCGACACAATAGCATCCAAGCCTTCTTTGTCGGCATAGTGCATGGGACCGCCACGAAATGGCGCGAAACCGGTACCGAAAATCATGCCGGCATCAACAAAGTCTTTGTCGTCAATAATATCTTCTCGTAAGCAGGCAGCACATTCATTGACCATACGCAAAATAAGTCGATTCTGAATATCTTCAGCACTTATATTAGCATTACCCTTATCAAATTCAGCAGTGGGTTTAAAAATTTTACCTTTTTTAAATTGATAAAATCCGGCACCGGTTTTTTTACCTAAATGACCGGCATCAATAAGCTGTTTAAGTTTTTCAGGTACTGTACCACCATAATGTTGGGTTAAATTTTCAGCAACGTGCAGACAAATATCCAAACCAACCGTATCAGCCAATTCAATCGGCCCCATCGGCATGCCAAAATCTTTGGCGGCATGATCAATTGTAGTCACAGCAACTCCCTCATCCAATAATTCAATCGCTTCCATCAAATACGGCATTAAACACCGATTGACCAAAAAGCCCGGACTGCTTTTAACAACAATTGGTTGTTTACCAAGTTGACCAGCAAATGCCAGCGTTTTTTCGACAATCGTTTGATCGGTTTGTTGACCTTGCACAACTTCAATCAACGGCATCATCGTGACTGGATTAAAAAAATGTATCCCGACCAATCTTTCTTTATTATTTAGAACTTTATTAATGTCTTCTAATAAAATACCTGAAGTATTAGTTGCCATAATCGCGTCCGGCTTCATTCGCGTTTCCAGATGTTTAAACAATTCCTGCTTAGTGGCTAAATCTTCAAAAATGGCTTCAATCACCACATCCGCGCGCTGAATACCTCGCCCCTCAATATCAGGTATCAGCCGATCCATAATGGGATTAACAGCTCTTGGACTTTTCATTTTTTTAGTGAAATACGCTCTAGCCCGTTGTATCGCCGGCGCGATAAATTTTGCTTCCCTATCTTGCAAGGTAACCGTCATCCCCTTAAGCGCACACCAGGCGGCAATATCCCCCCCCATCGTGCCAGCGCCAATGACATGCACATGTTTTGCTTTAAAATCAGATGCTTTTGACAATTTCTTCATCTTATTTTGAAGAAAAAATACGCGGATTAAATTTCGCGCGGTCGCGCTGACAATGAGTTCGGACACCGATCGCGCTTCCGCTTCAAAAGCCGCTTTTCGTCTTGAAGCGCCAAAACGTCGCCAATTAGCTAGTGCCGCGTAAGGCGCGGGATAATGCGCTTGTCTTGCTTTAAGCGCTATTTTTTTGCCAATTACCCGGGCAAATAATAAGCGCAAAGGTAAAAAATTACTCCAATAATCCAATAATCCAGGACGTGTTTTAAGCTTAACTTGCTTGAGCGCAACCATTGCCGCCGCACGTTTTAAATGACGTTCTGGTACAGCGACATTGACCAAATTAAAACGCTGCGCTTGTTTACCGCTAAGCATGCGACCACTTAAAATTAAATCCATCGCTTTTAATCCCCCCATTACACCTGGCGCGCGTACCGTGCCCCCCCAGCCGGGATGAATACCTAATTTGACTTCAGGCAAACCAATGCGTGTCTTGCGACTCTCTTCAGCCACCCGATAACGACAGGCCAATGCCAATTCCGTGCCACCACCCAAGCAAAAACCTTTAATCATGGCCACTGTTGGTAGTTTTAAACGCGATAACTTATCAAAAACAGCTTGCGCTTGGCGAATCATCGTATACGCTTGCTCTGAACTTTCAAGTTTAGTAAAACTTTCAATATCAGCGCCCATAATAAAACCGGAAGATTTTGCTGAACCAATAATCAACCCTTGGCATGATGTATTTTGACTGATTTCATCAAGCAACTGGTCAAATTCCTGTAACACATCAGCATTGATGGTATTTGCTGACTTTTCTTGTCGATCCATCCATAACCAGCATAAGCCCTGTTGATCTTGTTCAAATTTCCAATGGTGATATGTCATAGTTTAACCTCATCTAGTTGATACATTTTCAATTAACATGGCACCGCCCTGCCCGCCACCAACACAAATCGCGGCAATACCTCTCTTTGCTTGTTGTCGCCGCAAGGTCTTTATCAAACGCAACACAATACGTGCCCCACTGGCGCCAACCGGATGACCCGCGGCAACCGCGCCACCATCAATATTTAAACGACTTTGATCGAGTTCCCCCAAAGCTGATGCCAAACCCAATTCATCACGACAGAATTGATCATCCTGCCAAGCGGCAATACAAGCTAATACCTGAGCGGCAAAGGCTTCATTGATTTCCCAATAGTCAACAGCATCGATTGCCAATTGCTGCCGTTGTAGTAGCGGTGTTGTGGCGTATACCGGCCCCAATCCCATTTCAGCGGGATTACAGGCCGCCCATTGTGCGTCTTTAATTTCCGCTACTATTGGCAAATTGTATTTTTTTACTGCGTCCTCACTGGCTAACATTAAAAAGCAAGCGCCATCGGTAACTTGCGAACTATTACCGGCAGTCACATGCCCATAATTTCTATCAAAAATCGGTTTTAGTTTCGCGAGATTTTCCATCGTCGTATCACGGCGCAAGCCAGTATCAACTTCATAAGCCTGACCGTTTTTATCATAAATTGGTATCACCTCATCCATGCGCCCTTCATCAAACGCTGCCGCCAATCGTTGATGACTTTGACAGGCAAATTGATCCATCGTTTCACGGGTAATGGCAAACTTGTTTGCCAAGACTTCAGCCGTCTGCCCCATACCCAAACCCACCACTGGATCCGTTAACCCACAAATCAACGCGACAGTTGGATTCAATAAACTCATCAATGGCAGACGTGTCAACTGTTTTAATCGTTGCAGTTTTGTTTTACTGCGCATCAATCCGGCAAACCAATGCACAGCTTTATTTTTATAAATCAATGGCGCGTGACTCATGGCTTCAGTACCACCCGCCAACACCAGATCATGACGGCCACTGGCAATATCTTTAAACGCGCAGTCCAAAGCCTGCATACCTGACGCACAGTTACGCTGGACGGTCCAAGCCGGCATATAATGGCCACAGCCTAAACGCAAGGCGATAATGCGCGCGATGTTGGCTTCATCTTCACGCGGCACCATACAACCGGCAATGACTTCATCAAGCTCACTGGCGGCAAAAGGCATTCTTAATAGTAATTCTCTAGCGGCATAAAGTCCCAATTCAGTGGCGGAGAATGGACCAATACCCCTAGCTTTTAAAAATGGCGTGCGAACGCCATCAATAATATACACATTACGACCTGTGATTTGTTGAGTTGTCATGGTTGTTTCACCTTAAAATAATCGGCGTCAAAATCATCAACTTGAAGCGCGTCCAAACGCATAGCTTCAAAAGCTTCTAAACTTTGACGCTCGTTTTCATTAATAATACCAGCAGTCATCGCGTTATCGAGTCGCTGACTCATGTCTAATCCTGACATCATTTTACCCTGTTTAATTGCCTGTTTTATTTTTTTCAGTAATGGTTCAAGTTCAATCATTTTTTTGAAAGCCTGTTCGACACGTCCTGTCGCGCTATCCGCGCGTGAGTCAATATAGCAATATTGCGTTATGCGCTCACGAAATGGTGATGGGCGCATCATGATATCAGCTAATTGATGGGTTAATTTATCGCTAGGCAGATGATAACGACGACCAAAAGGAAAGATAATAAAGCGTAACGCGTGGGCAACAAATCGACGGGGGAAATTATCAAATAAACCCATTAACGCTTCCTGAGTTTGATAAATACAATATTGTAAACACCACTGCACATGACACAAATCATGGTCATCATGCTCATAGGTTTGATAATACTTCACTGCCGCCGAAGCCATAAAAAGATAGCTCAATATATCACCCAGACGCGCGGAGATACTTTCCTTACGCTTTAAATCACCACCTAATAAACTCATAGAGATATCCGCGCACAAGGCCAAAGCCGCGCTCAAACGTGATAAGCGTTGGTAATAAGGTTTTAATATACCTCGTATCGGCGTTTTAGTCATAAAACGACCAACACCAAGGCCATGTAAAAAACAACGAGCAATATTACCAATAATATAATTAAAATGCTGGGTCATAAGCGTATCAAACTTAAGCAAACTCTGCTGTTCATCCGGATCATTTAAGGCTTGCATTTCTTGGTAAACATACGGGTGGCAACGTATCGCGCCTTGACCAAAAATAATCAAATTACGGGTTAAAATATTAGCGCCTTCAACGGTAATACCCACTGGCAATGCCATAAAATTATTTAATACACAATTACGTGGTCCCGCCTGCACACCACGACCCGCGTGAATATCCATGGCATTATTACCGACTATACGCGCTATTTCCGTAGTATGATATTTAGAAATGGCTGAACACAGTGACGGTTTTTTACCTAAATCAATACCGGCTACGGTCATCCAAGCGGTCGCGTTGGCTAAATAAGTCAAGCCGGCTATCTCGCCCATTTTATCAGCAACACCCTCAAATTTTCCGATAGATACGTTAAACTGTTCACGTATTTTCGCATAAGCGCCAGTCGTGCGATAAAACAATTTCATGCCAGCAATAACTAATGACGGCAGTGACGTCCCGCGACCGACTGATAAAGACTCCATCAACATACGCCAACCGTTACCCACATTCTCTTTGCCGCCAATAATAAAATCCAGTGGCATAAAAACATCTTTACCTTGTGTCGGCCCATTAAGAAAAGCATGATACACCGGAAAATGACGCCGTCCTGTTTCAACACCAGGATGACTAGTTGGTACTAAACAAACGGTAATACCTAAATCTTCTTCATCGCCAAGTAAATGATCGGGGTCATAGAGTTTAATAGCCAAACCTAAAAGTGTGGCAATAGGTGCCAGCGTGATATAGCGTTTATTCCAGGTGACACGCATTCCCAATACCTGTTCACCTTGATAGTCACCATAGCAAATAATGCCATGATCACGCATCCCAGCAGCATCACTACCAACTTCGGCAGAAGTTAGCGCGAAACAAGGAATATGCTCACCACTTGCCAATTTAGGCAAATACTGTTGCCGCTGTTCTTCACTACCATAATGCATTAACAGTTCCGCTGGACCTAAGGAATTTGGCACCATCACATCAACAGCCGCGCTCATACTGCAACTTGCCAATTGATTAATCACCCGCATATGCATGGTGGTAGAAAATTCTAATCCGCCATATTTTTTGGGGATAGCCATGGCAAAAAAACGTTCTTTTTTGATATACGCCCACATTTCCGGCGATAAATCATGACGTTCGTACATAATATGCCAATCATCAATCATGTGACATAAAGTCATCACTTGATTATCAAGAAAATCCTGTTCTTCCTGTCGCAATGTTGGCATGCTTATGCCATGCAATTTGTGCCAATCAGGTTGCCCTTTGAATAAATCACCTTCCCACCAAACACCACCGGCTTCTAAAGCTTCTTTTTCCGTTTGACTCATCGGCGGCATAATTTTGCGCGCGATCTTCCACAGCCGTTCTGTTAAAAATTTGCGGCGTAACTTATCAATATTGAATACAATGGCGATGATTAAAAAAATCAACCACAGTGGCAGTAATAATATCCAACCAATGACATGCAACAGCCCAGT
>JBCCYM010000071.1:0-8474 GCA_039190005.1 Pseudomonadota bacterium | reverse complement strand
TAACTATTTCCGTTTGATGATAAATCCTATCACCTATAATGCTTATAAAAGCATTGTTGATATACTAATAAGTGCAGCGAAAGACTGTAAAACTCGAGAAATAAAAATTTTAATAAAAGGCCAATATCAATTCAAAAAGATAACAAAAGATTTTCAATTCAAAATAAAATTAAATGTAAAAAGTAATAAAAAGGATAAAATAGTGATCTATTGTCTGAATAAAAAAGGATGTAAATTGTTACAGCAAAAAATCAAAGCAATTTATCGTAAGTACTCAGATGAGTTTGATACAATTCCATTAGGCTATGATGGTTTCTATATTGGTTGTGCTTATGAATTGGGCAGCCAATTTAATACTTCACATGGGGGTTGGATTGCCTTTACTATTACTATTGCTATTTTAATTTGTCATGACTATCGCAAAGATAAACATACGATGGCTTCGATGATTGAAACATGTTTAGTGTTTTTCTTTCGATTTTCGGTAGATTCTGCTTGGCAGCCAGATTATCCTAAATTTATTGGTGATATAAAAGGCCCATCTTCTTTGTTAATTAAACGGATTTGCACTCTATTTGGAGATTTTTACGAAAGAAACATAGAATCAAATTCTCTCAAGCAGTCAAGAAAACTTTGTGGACGACTTGTGCAAGGTTATAAAATGCTACTTTTTGGTAAATCAATTAAAGGCAAAAAAATATATGAATGTAAATGGACGTCAGATGAAAAAGCAGATCATTGTGAATTATGTAAGCAGCGTTTAGGTTATTGGCAAAAATCAAATATTCATCATTGTCGTATTTGTGGACGTGCGATATGTACTTCTTGTGTGGCGGTTAAAAGTATCCGCAATATTTTCCCATTAAAGCAAGAAACAACGATGTTTAGCAGAAAAGGTGTGCTAGATCAGCAAAAGAAAATGTGTATACTCTGCGCTGAGTTTGCGAAATTCTTTGATGAACAGATTAGTGCGCTTGTCGAAGATACGGATACTTATGAAGGCAGATATAGTGGTAATATAAGGCTGCAAATGCTATTAGGTCTAGATACTACGTCTAATAAACTCGTATCAAAGAAAAAAGTTGATCAAACAATAACCATGCTTAGAACTTATCTGCTTCGTATGATTGTTTCACCACTAGATTATAAATTTTTTTATACTTTTTATAAGGCTAACAAATTAACTTCTGGTTATGTACGCAATCAACTTGTCAATGCTTCAAATAAAGCTATTAACCATGCTGTTTTCATATTCATTGTCGGCGTTATTATAGAGTTTTACTTTACACCGGACAGTTAAAATATCCGGTGTAAAGAACTAAATCTCTGATTATGAATCAAATCGACATTGATCCAATGGCACCAGTTTCGTTTTGTGGCGAATTTTATAACCGAGATACAAGATTAAAAATACCGGTAAACCAATATAAGTGCCGACAAAACTGCCCCAGTTAAAATGTTGCCCGCCCGCGAATTGTTGGCCAATGATAATAATAATACACAGCACAATGGCAAACAGTGGACCAAACGGGAACAGTTTAGCGTAATAAGGCAATTCATTGGTATCATGCCCCTGTAGTCGATAAGCGCGGCGGAAACGATAGTGACTGATGCCAATACCAAGCCAGGTGAGAATACCTGACAAACCGGATAAATTGACTAACCAGGTAAAAACCTGACCACTGCCAAAAACAGAGCTTAAAAAAGAAACTGCTGCAAATAATGCTGTGATAATCAATGCTGGCAATGGTACACCTTTTGCAGTGGTTTTTGCCAGAATTCTTGGGCCCTGACCGATTTTTGCTGCATACCATAACATTCGTGATGCGGTATACATACTGGCACTTACTGCCGATAACACCGCGATCAAAATAACCGCGTTCATCACACCAGCCGCCGAAGCTAAACCCGCGCGTTTGAAAATAATTGTGAACGGACTCATGGCGATATTGGTATTGCTAGCGTGGACTAAAGATGGGTCGGTATAAGGAATCAAAAAACCAATCACCACCACGGTAAGAATATAAAATAACATGATACGCCAGAAAATGGTTTTCACCGCGCGCGGAATACTGGTTCTTGGATCTTTGACCTCGCCGGAGGTGACACCAAAAATTTCTGTCCCCTGAAATGAAAAACCGGCAACCAGCAGCACCATTAAAATGCCTGCCAAGCCGTGATGAAATGGCGCGTCACCAATGGTCCAATTGTGAAAGCCAATGGGATGATGGGCAATGATGCCGACAATCAACATAAAGCCGACCACAATAAACACAATCACCGCGATGATTTTAATGGCCGATAGCCAATATTCTGATTCACCATACACACTGACAGTGAGCGCGTTGACCATAAAAATGACAACAAAAAATAATACACTCCAGTAAATGGTGGGAATATGGGGAAACCAGTATTTCATCACCAATGTCGCCGCCGAAAGATCCACCGCTGCCGCGCTTGCCCAGCTGAACCAGTAATTATAGGATTGCGCGAAGCCAAAGGCCGGATCGACAAAGCGGGTACAATAATCGCAGAATGTGCCGGTAATTGGAATCAATGATGACATCTCGCCTAAGCTAGTCATCAAAAAATATACCATAATACCGACAATGGCAAAGGCAAGTATCGCCCCACCTGGTCCGGCAATATGCACAGTGTTACCACTGGCAATATACAAACCGGAACCGATGGTACCCCCAAGCGCGATCATGGCCACATGTCGCGGTCTTAAACGTCGTTGTAATGTTGTTTGACGCATTGTATTTCTCCTCTTGTTTTTTTGGAGAAACGCTAAAAAAGGTAGGAATAAGATGGCCTAAAACTACCAGAAGCGCTTCATTGTTTGCACACATGACAGTGTTAATGCTTTCCAACATTAACCCCAGCAATCGGCGTTCCAAAACGCGGATGACTTCGGCACTGACTCCTCTTCTTATCCTCATCAGCATTTGGATGCTTCAGATAAGTTTACTAGGCAGTGCGCCTCTTCTGAGTTTTCCAATCATAAAGGAAAAAATTAGATTTGTCAAATACAAATTTTCATGTTGAAATCAATTGCTTATTGTGCTTAAAATGAATCTCGTTTTAGATTGAAAAGGTAAAAATGATGCGCTTAATACACTATTCTCGCTTAATAACAACGCTTACACTCATTTTAAGCGTGATACTTACCGGCTGTGCCACACGGGTTTACACGCCACCTTATCGTCCAGATATGTTTGCCGATCAGACGCCGGCAACTATTGAAGGTTTGTACACCGCGTTGAATCAAAATTTCCCTCAATACCGCAACGTCACCTATTCAACACCGCGAATCAATTATCTGCCAAGCAATTGGATTATACAAACCCCGGACGCTTGGGGTGAAACAATCAGTGACTACAATGACGGCTTAAAACCGGCATCAGGACAACAGTTTAATCGCGACTACCAAGCGCCAAGCTGTAACAGTGACGCGGATTGCCATGCCGGTAGAAAATGCACACGCGCTAATTTCGCGCAAACATCCCTGTGTTTAGGGCCGGCCAATAATTTTCAACAGCGTATGTACAATTTGATTGCCAATGCCAAGTCATTTGTTGATATTACCACCTTGCAGCCCACAGATAAGCGTCAATTTACCATGACAACTGACGCGTTTACCACCACGCTGAAAAACGCGATTGTCGCCTTAGCGTATAAATCACAAACTAGCACGCATCCAATCTACGTGCGCTTATTGCAGGGCAGTTTTACACCAGCGCGTGATAAAGACAAGGATAGAGCGAGAGCGTTAAAAATACTGGTGCAAAATCAACACGCCTATCTTGTCAATATTGTCAAAGCGTTGCCTCAGAATAATAAGCTGGTCATCAGTATCGCTTCCCAACGCTCCTGCGCTTTCATGCGTCCTGGCAATTGTGGCAATATCAATAAGCAGCATAGCCTTTATTTCTCTGCAGCCTGGAATCATGGCAAGATTATTGATGTCGATGGTAAAAGTTTAATTGTCGGTGGTGAGAATCTTTGGGGTAATGATTATTTAGGTAAAAATCCAGTCAATGATATGAATATTGAAATCACTGGTCCGGTCGCGGCAGGGGCAGTGGATTATGTCAATCATTTGTGGCAATTTGTTTATATTCATCAAAATAAATTACGCAGTAATATTTGTCACACCTATGATTATCAAACTGGTCGTATTAGTAAAAAATGTCCAGATATTTTTCCGACGAGTAATGCACAAACCGCAAGCGCGTCCGGATTGCCGGTGAAAGCCATGTATGTGGCAAAATTGAATAATGGTGTGTTGGATAAGGATGCCGATCAATCTGAGTTCGCGCGTGTTTACGCGTTTGGCCATGCCAAGCAGAGTATTAAAATCAGTCAACAGGCGCTTATTCAAAAATTTGACCGGCGACAGCTCTACCCCTTATACGCGGTAAATGGTACGGTCATGCAAGCATTGGCTCATGCTGTCAAAACAGGCGTGACTGTCGATATTGTGACCAGCAACCTATCACCCAATCAGAAAGGCTATAGCAGTGAAGTTGGCGCGCAAGCCATTTATGATTATTTACTGCATTTGCTCACCGCTCAGTTTGGTCTTAAAGAATCGATGGCTAAAGCGGCGTTAAGACAATATTTACACATCAAAACAGTCGCTTACGCGGCAAATGATCGTGATGCAAGTAAAACATCGAGTCACAATAAGATGTGGATTGTCGATGATCATTTGTTTTATGTCGGCAGTCACAACATTTATCCTTCGTCATTACAACAGTTTGGCGTGATTATTGATGATCAACAAGCCACCAATTTACTTGAGCAGCAGTGGTGGCAACCTTTATGGCGTAACGCTGTTGTGGCTAATTATCATCATTGATATTTTGCGATTTACTACATTTCTGTGCTGCGCGGATACTGCAATTTGTTGGACAATCTACAGTATTGCCTAAACTGAGGTTGATCGCTCTAATCAAATTGGATAAACTAATATGAGTTGCGTTTCAGCATTAGATCTCTGCCTAAAAGCGTTTTTAAATTGGGAGTGGTGGCGTTGAATTTTTCAAAAATTTTACAAGGAACATTTACAGATATTTTGATTCGTCCCGCGATCAGTGCTGATGAAAAATTTGTCAACAATCTAAGGCATACATTAATGCGGCCTTTTGTTGAAAAAACATGGGCTGATAAGAAATTACAAGAGCGTTACTATCAAATAAACGCGTTCTGTGAAAAGGATACCTACATCATCATAGACAGACATGAAAATAAGAAAATTGGTGCTGTTACTATTCGTTTAGAGAATGAGAACAAAAGAATTTATTTCGCTGAATTTCATTTGCAAGAAGAAAAAAGAGGTATCGGGTCTAGAATCATCAAACAAATCTTCAAAGAATCTAGTCGTATAAACTATCCAACTGAGGCGATAGTATTAAAGGAAAATTTACCTGCGATGCAAAAATTTTTAAGGATAGGCGCTAAGATATATCACACAGACTCTACACATTATTATATCCGATATACCCCTAAAAGTGATATTTAAAAATCCATGGTTACGATTCAGATATTTTGTCGGTAAGCGTCTCTTTTATAAAGAAACTGACAATTAAAGATAGTAGTAAAGAAACTGGCACCACTAACATCGCTAATTTGTAATTATGTGGGCTATAAATACGGGCCCCATGATAAAATTTTCCTTGCCACTGCAAGTCAAGAATATAACCAATTACTGGCTGTAATGACCATGCTAAAATAACCGTTGCCATATTAGCAAAAGCCATAGATGTTCCAGAAACAGCTTTAGAAAACATTTCACCAGCAACAGCGTATCCGACAGAAACGCCTGTATTAGTAAATCCATACATAAAAAGTAAGAGAGATAATGTAAATTCATTGGTATTCGGTAAATAAAGCGCTAACGATATCCAAGATAAGCTAAAAAATGCCGAACCAATCATAATAGGTTTGCGTCGATTAAACCTATCAGAAACCCATCCCCAAATTGGGCCACCAAATATCCAGCCAAAAAAAATCATGCTTGAAACAGAAGCTGCTTCTTCAATGCTAAGATGGTGAACTCTATTCATATATGATACGCCCCACAATTCACCAACTGTGCCTATTGGTACAAATAATAACCCAACGTAAAGCGCGTTTATCCATGCTTGGCGAGATTTCAACACCCGCTTTAATGTAAGCAAGCTTGTATGCATTTGATTATAATCTCTACGCGTATACTGGTTTGTCGATTTATTTTTAGTCACTATAAAAAAAATTAAAATGGCTAAAACTAATAAACCATAACCAATGCTTCTTATGGAAGCTTGCCACCCTATATGGCCAACAAGTATTGACATGACAATTTCACCCATCGCGGCTCCCAGCATACCTATGCTTTGTGTTAAGCCAGCCAATAAACCTAATCTTTTGGGTGAAAACCATATGGTTGCGAGTTTCAATGTGCCAACAAAGGCAAAAGCGCCTCCAAATCCCATCATAAAACGGCCAACGCAAGCGACACTGAAAAGCTTGGCATGAGCAAATACAAAACATCCAATACCGCATAACGCTGCCATGAATGTCAATACTTTCTTTATGCTAAATACGTCAGTGAAAGTGCCTGCCGGGATTTGTAAAATAATATACGGAATAGAGAATGATATAGACAATATTCCAAATAATGTGGCGTCAATTCTGAAGTTAGACATTAGCTGTGTTTTAACGATGCTCGGAAAAACACGAGCAACATATTCTAGCGCGTAAAATAATGCGCCTAAGCCCCAAACAAACCATGGATATAAAATTTTTGCCGATTTCATAAATTTACACCAGTTACACTGTATCATCTTCTCTCGAGTTAGCGGACATTGGGTATAGTCGCTTTTGATTCGATTTTCTCAATGATGACGAGGAGACGTTCTAATTCTGGTGGACTTATCGTTAATAATTCTCGTGACATATCTCTCCCTCTTTAATTTAGTATGCTTTCTCTCAAGTCATGACAAAAAGCGAAAATCTCTACTTTGCCGCTACATTTCTGCTTTAAGTGCTTGACAAATGATTTTCGTTTGATACATTGAGTTTTGCAGGTGCAGTCAGATTGATTTGACACACCAGTCGCAGCATGGACGTGATGACACACGCCCACGCCGCTAACCATAATTAAGTATAAGCACTACTAATCATGGCTAATAATAGAATAAATGACAATAGTAATAGAGTCAATTTCTATTGCTTACTAATTGCGGTTTGTAAGAACCGCGTGGTTGCGAAATTCCCCGCATAAACACTCCAGGATTGCGGTGGATAAGGGGGCGAACCATTAGTGAGCGCGGTAGGGGCAACTCGGAGGGAGGAAACCGTCACCACATCCACGCGGCAGTCTGGCTGCCCTGTTATTAAAATTTACAATACCGCCACTATTTCCCCTCGCTTTTCCTTAACAAAAATGTTATAATAATGCCACTATGACAATGAGCAAATCATTACAATTAGTTGATTTTTCACCGACTGTAGGCAGCCTCGGTGCTTATACCCATTGGATTAACCAAGTACCTGTGCTTTCCGCTGAAGAAGAGCATGATCTGGCGCTTCGTTTACGCAATCATGGTGATCTTCAAGCCGCGAGGCAGTTAGTCATGGCGCATTTGCGTTTTGTGGCAAAAATTGCCAAAGGCTATGCCGGTTATGGTTTGGCGCAGGCTGATTTAATTCAAGAAGGTAATATCGGCCTGATGAAAGCGGTAAGACGCTTTAACCCAAATGTTGGCGTGCGTCTGGTGTCTTTCGCGGTACATTGGATAAAAGCTGAAATACACGAATACATTCTTAAAAATTGGCGCATTGTTAAGGTGGCCACAACCAAAGCGCAACGTAAACTGTTTTTTAATCTGCGCAGCATGAAGAAACGTCTGGGTTGGTTGAATGAGCAAGAAGTCAATGATATTGCTGAGACACTTAATGTGAAGCCGAAAGATATTTACACCATGGAACAGCGTCTCAACGCCAATGATATGGCCTTTGATATGGAAACCGATGACAGTCAACAAGAACAGACAACATCGTTTTCACCCGCCTTATATTTGCATGATGAAAAAAGTGATCCGGCATCATTGCTAGAAATGGATGATACCGGCAGTCAAAGTAAAACTCGATTGCATGAAGCGTTAAAAAATATTGACGCACGTGGCCAGGATATTATCCGTCAACGCTGGTTAGTTGAGAAAAAAGCGACGCTACATGATTTGGCGGCGAAATATAACATCTCAGCGGAACGGGTACGCCAGCTTGAACAACAAGCCATGACTAAGCTTAAAACCGCTTTAATTAATTGACTCCCGTCATTTCCGCGCTCTTTCCTTCGATTCTTTCATCTCCCTTTTAACCCTTCGACCCTTCGACAGGCTCAGGGACCGCTGTGGTTTTAAGGTTAAATTATAGTGTTGTTACGCCTATGACAATATTATTGATAATGGTATTTATAAAGTTTG
>JBCCYM010000070.1:0-8626 GCA_039190005.1 Pseudomonadota bacterium | reverse complement strand
GCGTTTACACGCTACAATTAAAGGCAAGTGAAAAGCAGGAGACACTGAGATTGGTTGTTGAATAAGCTTGATCTGATAATAAATGTAAGGGCTACCTCATTATATGGAGGTAGCCTTTTGTTTTTATATGGCCTATTTCACCATGTCGCTGCCGATCTCCTATCTTTTAAACCGTATTCAGTATAAAAAAACACTCATGCTAGGGATTAGTATGATTCTATTGGGATCAATTATCTTTATTATCGCCATGCCGACATTAAAGTTTGAAACATTATTATTAGCATTATTTATCTTTGCTATTGGTGTGGTGACATTAGATGTGACGACCAATCCATTCATGGCGATCATCGGCCCGACCACAACAGCGCCAGCACGGCTAAATTTAGGTCATAGCTTCACACTGCTAAGTACAATTATCATACCAATTATCATAGCAACAAGCTTATCAAGCCATTTATCGCGGATATATATCATTATCGCTATGATTACATTATCCGCGCTCATTTTTATCAGCATGCTTGATTTCAGCCATATCAAAATGCCAGAAATATCACGAATCAATCAAAAAAATAATATGCTCAGACAAGCGTCATTTTTATTTGGTCTGCTTGCTATATTCTGTTATATGGGCGCCGAAGCATCGACAGCCGGTTTGCTTATTAACTATTTACATCTTCCACAGGTGATGGGGTTTACCCTAGAAAAAGCGGCAAAATATCTGTCATTTTTTTGGGGCGGCATTATGCTTGGTCGTTTAGTGGGCAGCTACATCATGACTAAAATAAATCCGGCAAAATTACTGATGTTCGCGGCACTCAGCGGCATCATTTTAATTATGATCACAATCACTAGCCGCGGAAAAATAGCCATGTGGTCTTTCCTGGCATTAGGCTTATCTGATTCAATTATGTTCCCGACTATTTTTGGCTTGCTCACCGGCAAGTTATCGCATCAATACTTAAAAAACAAAGCCAGTGGTTTTTTCGCGACAGCTATGGTGGGTGGCGCCTTTATCTCACTCTTTCAGGGCAAATTAGCCGATATGATTGGCTTGCAACATGCCTTTGCTGGCTTAATTGTCTGTTACCTGATAATTTTTTACTATGCTTATCGTCGTATAAACTATAGTCATTTATAAAATGTTGACAGCCTATTATCAATACATTAAACTTTATCTGTTCTATAGTCAACGCGGCGAAAATAATTAAAATGACTGAAAAATCCATTATGAAATCACTAAAACCTTACCTCATTTTCTTTTTAGCGGGCTTATTTCTTTGCTTTAATATGGCGCTGCAAGTGTCCGTAAGTGTCGCCAGCGCGCATTTCATGCACGCGCTAAACTTGAGTGCTACTGGCGTTGGTGTGGTATCGGCGACTTATTATTTTTCATACACTGCCATGCAAGCGCCTTCAGGTTTCCTGTTTGACAAATTCAGCAGTAAAAAAGTGATGGCAACTGGTTTACTTTTTTGTCTTATCGGCACCGTCTTATTTGCCCTCTCAAAATCAGCAGCCATTGCCGCCATAGGTAGATTTTTAACCGGATTTGGTTCAGCTTTTTCTTTTGTCGCGGTGTTATATGTTGCCGCGCAGTGGTTTTCACAACGGTATTTTGCCTTTATTGCCGGATTGACCATGGTACTCGCGGCACTGGGATCCATCTGTGGTCAAGGGCCTATGTCTATGCTTATTCAGCATTTTGGCTGGCGACAAGCCATGTTATTGTTTGTCGTGATTGGTTTTATAGTAATGCTGCTTATTCTAGTAATTGTACAAGACAACCCTGATCATAAACACGTCATCACTGAAAATACATCCATTTCTTTTACCAAAGCGCTTGCTATTTTAATTAAAAACAAGCAAATATGTCTGATCGCCGGCTATGCTTTTGCTATCTGGGCGCCAATTACCTGTTTCGCTTCGTTATGGGGTGTACCATTTATTCGCAGAGCTTATGACATTAGCACCACAGAAGCGGGCTTTGTGTCTTCAGTTATCTGGATAGGCATAGGGCTTGGCAGCCCGCTTTTTGGCTGGTTGTCTGACACTATTGAAAAACGTAAAATCTTGTTAATACTGGTAGCGGCAATCGGCTGTGTTAGCAGCGCCTTGGTTGTTTATACGCGCCTCCCCATCTGGCTGCTCTATTTAATGCTGTTTTTATTTGGCATTGGCGCCGCGGGACAATCATTGAGTTTCGCTATTTTAAAAGACAACACGCCAACTCATATTACCGCCACTGCGGTTGGCATTAATAACATGGCCGTTGTTTTCAGTGGTTTTATTTTTCAACCCTTAGTCGGTTGGTTGCTTAACCTGGCTCATCGCCATAAAAGCAGTCACCATATCAATCAGTATTCTTTATCAGATTATCATATCGCGCTTATGGTTGTGCCTTTATGTTTTCTGCTATCGTTGCTGATTGCTTGGTTGTTTCTGAAAGAAACCAATGCCAGGTCTTTACATGATGATAATCAACAAGCACACTAAAACTATAATTTTCCCAAATATAATTTGGTTGTATAAGGAAAGACAAGCTGTCCATTTTTTTGATGCCGATTAAAAACCTGGGTGATAGCGTCTATCATTTTATCATAATTAGGTTGTTCAGGTCTTAGCGAATAAGACGTTGAATGTAATCGCCCTATTAGCCCCTCCAGATTAAACGTTTGCTGATTTGAAAAATTATAGATTTTCCCTGAATATTTGGCAAAAAAATTCAAGATTTCAGTTTCACAAATCTGTTGTGAAGGAATGCCTTTATAAGTTGGACAATAATGTCTTAACACTTGTTCATAATCCTGTAAAACTAGCGCGAGTTCAGGCAAACGTAAATTCCAAAATAACAATACATAACCCTCGTCACGAAGTATTCGTTTGAATTCTTTACGACAAGCTTGGCGATCAAACCAATGAAACGCTGTCGCGACACTGATGACATCAACACTATCATCCAATAATGTGGTTTGTTCAGCGGCGCCATTAATACTCACAAAGTTTGCATCATCAGTTAATTGTTGTTCAGCAAATTCACGCATTGCTTTATTTGGTTCAATCGCGAAAACCTTTAAACCAAGCCGCAACAGTTGTTGAGAAAAAATCCCTGTGCCAGAACCAATATCCGCAATAATTTTATCGTTGCTAAGTATTTTATTAGTTAACAAAAAATCTAGCATTTCCTTAGGATAATTAGGACGATAGCTCTGATAATGACCTACAGTTTTTGAAAATCTTTCAGTGTTTTTCATTTTAACTGTTTACCGCATATATTAAAAAATTTAATATACCACATTATTTTTCAAAAATTAATCTTCACCATAATATTTTTTATTTTAAAAAATCTCTTGCAACCTCAAGATCACTAAAAGCTATTTTTTTACCAGCAATTTCCTGATAATTTTCATGCCCTTTTCCAGCGATTAAAACAATATCATTTTCTTTAGCTAAGCTCACACCAAGCTGAATGGCTTTTTTACGATCTGGTTCAATTTGAAATATTGCCTTTGAACTAAAGCCGGCAATAATTTCATTAATAATGTTATTTGGATTTTCATCACGCGGATTGTCATTGGTAATAATCATCGCCTCAGCATACTGTTCCGCGGCCCGCGCCATTAATGGGCGTTTACCACGATCACGATTGCCCCCACAACCAAACACACAGATTAATTTACCCCGCGTAATTTTTTTAAGCGTACTTAATACAGCAGTAAGCGCTTTAACCGTATGAGCATAATCAATCACCACTAGTGGACGATGTTTGCCACCGATAGTCTCCATTCTTCCCGGCACGGTTTGTAATGTACTCATAACTGACAAAATTTGATCTAAACTGATTTTCATCATCAATAACACACTGATTACCGCTAATAAATTATCAATATTAAATCGACCTAATAATACGCTTCGTAAAATACCCTCTCCTGTTTTTGTTTTTATCTCAGCCTGTATGCCATGTTGATCCGCCACAATGTTATCAGCACAAACATCCGCTTTAATGCTGGCATCTGGACTATATGTCCACAATGAAGATCTGTGTTTGAATGATTTAATCCAGGTTGCGCCCGTGCTATCAGCTGCGTTGATAATACTCGCACGAAGTCTCGGCCATTCTAACAAGCGCTTTTTGCTCGCGGCATAATCAGCCATGTCATTGTGATAATCTAAATGTTCACGACTGAGATTGGTAAATACAGCGTAATCAAATTGCACACCAGCAACACGTCCCTGTTTCAGCGCGTGAGACGATACTTCAATGACCACTATGCTGACTTTTTGCTCAACTAGATCAGCTAACTGTTGATGTAAACGGATGGCATCAATAGTGGTCCGATGAGTTTGATTAAGATTTGGCCATTTGCCGTTACCAATAGTACCCATTAATCCAGTACAATAACCAAGCTGATATAAAGCCTGTGCCAATAAATAACAGACCGATGTTTTACCATCCGTACCAGTGACACCAATCACTGTCAGTTCTTTGGAGGGCTGTTGATAAAAAATAGTGGCAATTAAACCAATTTTTTCTACCAAATTATCAATCACAATCACTGGTGGCGATGGATCAGGCAACACTGTCAATGGTTTATCAACTAAAATAGCCACCGCGCCTTTTTCAATCGCTTCAGCAATAAATTGTTTACCGTCTTGACGGTAGCCTTGAAAGGCAAAAAATACATCACCTTTTCGCGCTTGACGACTATCAAGACATAAACCGGATATCAATCTATCTTGATTAATCTCTATATTGAGCGCGGTTTTCAAGAGATTAGCAAGCGATCGCACTAACTACTGACCTTGTTTGATTTGCTTGGCATTTTATCTGGCGGTATGTTTAATATTTGCAAGGCGCCTAACATAATCTTGGCAAAGGCCGGCGCCGCGACAAGCGCGCCAAAATGTTGACCATGTGGTCGACGGATTACCACAGCAACCACTAAACGCGGATTGGAAGCCGGCGCGATACCGACAAACGATGATGTATAACTTTTCCGATCATACCCCTTACCATCCGCTTTGGCGATATACGCGGTACCGGTTTTACCGACAACCGTATAATCAGGAATATTAGCAAGTGTGCCGGTCCCACCTGGCTGTAACACACTGGCTAACATTGTTTTCATGGCAGTCGCTGTTTTCGCGTTCATAACACGCTTACATTCAGGTGATTGATCACGTTTTAATAGTGTTACCGGACACCGTAAGCCATCATCAGCAATCACCGCGTACGCGTCCGCTAATTGTAATGTGGTGGTCATCACACCATAACCAAACGCTAATGTTGCCAAATCAATGGGACGCCAATGTTGATGATCAGGTGGCACATAACCAGGCGCTTCGCCAGGAAATGCCAAGGCCGTTTTCTGACCAAAACCAACTTGATGATATAAATTAAGCAAATTTTCAGGGGGTAATGACAAGGTCAGTTTAGCGGCGCCAATATTACTGGAAACCTGCAAAATTTTAGTGACATCAATCACGCCATTATCACTGTCATCATGAATGGTGTTAGGCCCAATTTTATAGCTACCATTACCAGTATCAACAATAGAATCAGGGGTATAGTTACCACTGGCTAAGGCGCTGGCAATACTGAATGTTTTCATGGTGGAACCGGGTTCAAACATATCAGTAACGGCGCGATTGCGATAGTTACTGGTTTCTTTACCACGACGATCATTGGGATTAAATGACGGAAAATTTGCCATGGCTAAAATTTCACCATTACGCGGATCCAGTACAACAATGGAACCATAATCGGCTTTAAATTTATTCACCGTCTCTTTTAACACCCGATAAGTTAAATACTGAATACGTTGATCAATACTCAACACCAAGTTTTTACCCGATTCAGGTTTTTTTTCGACATCGAGTATCGCCACAGTATGTCCGTGACGATCTCTAATCACTTTTTCACGACCAACAGTACCTTTTAATTGATTGTTGTATTTCAGCTCTAAACCTTCTTGTCCTTGATTATCAACACCGGTAAATCCTAATACCGGCGCTAAGATATTCGCCTGTGAATAAAAGCGTTGATAAGAAGCTTCAAAGTAAACCCCGGGAATAGCCAGCATCTGCACTTGCTTGGCGAGATCCAGTGGCACATTGCGTTTTAAATAAACAAACTGCTTATTTTTATTAGCCATTAATAATTTACTGATAGTTGCCGGATTGATTTTCAATAAGCCCGCTAATTGAAAAATCAGCTTTTGTTCATCAGGAAAAATCTTGGGGTTGATCCAGATTGAATCCACCGGCACACTAATGGCCAAGGGATTATTATTGCGATCGACAATCATACCGCGATAGGCTGGGATATTGACATAATGGATGGCGCGAATATCCCCTTGTTTAGCGAGAAACGAACGGTCGATCACCGTCAAATAAACCATCCTGGCAATAAGCACTAATAAGAGTACCGCCAATACCAGGACAATACCGACAAAACGAGCTGAATGAAAAAAATTGTTATGCTGGCGCTTACTCACTATGCGCGTATCATAATAATATCTTTAGCGTTTGGCAATTTCATATCGAATTTATTCGTCGCGATCGCGCTAATAGTACTCTGATTAGCTAAGGCGCCCTGTGTCTGTAATAATTCATTCCACTGATTATTCAGCTGATGCTGCTGTGTCAATAATTGCTGTTTTTTACTGGTGAGCTGATAATTAATTGTTTGCACATAAACCGTAAGCAAACCAGAAAAAAATACTGCTATCACCAGCATGATGAGTATCCAAGAACGTTTTGCTCGATGCAGTACAGCCCAAGACAGATTTAGCTTGGGAAAAGATAAAGGTAGGGCATAATGTTGTTGTTGTGGCATCGATTTTACAGTCGCGTTCATGATATTTTCTCCACAGCTCTTAATACCGCGCTTCGCGCGCGGGGGTTAGTTGAAATTTCCTGTTCACTCGCTCGGACAGTACCGTTAATTTTTTCTAAGCGACGACAAATTCGCTCTTCAATAAGGGGCAGACCACGTGGCAGGCTATCTCCTCGCGCATGTTTATTGATGAATTTTTTGACAATGCGATCTTCCAGTGAGTGAAAACTAATCACAACTAGACGACCGCCAACTGTCAATACATCTAACGCCTGCTCTAAGGTGGTCTGCAATTCTTCTAATTCATTGTTAATAAAAATACGTATCGCTTGAAAACAGCGTGTTGCCGGGTGTTTATGACGTTCATGACTGGGCGTCAAAGAAGCAATAATTGACGCTAAACGTTTGGTAGAATCTATCGCGCCTGTTTGTCGTGCGTCAATAATACCTTTAGCAATACGCTGGGCGTAACGTTCTTCTCCGTAAACACGTAAAATTCTTTCCAAATCATCTTCGGAAACCTCTGCTAACCATTGCGCCGCGGTTTTTCCAGTGCTTTGATCCATACGCATATCAAGTGGTCCTTCACGCATAAAACTAAAACCACGCTCAGGATTATCAACATGTGGTGAAGAAATACCTAAATCGAGTAAAATACCATTGACACTACCACTAATACCCTGTGCTGTGGCGACGTCACTTAAATGGTTAAATGAGGTATGTTGAATTGAAAAACGGGCGTCATTGGCATAATGTGATTGCGCGTGCTCACACGCCTCTACATCTTTATCAATCGCGACTAAACGACCATTTTTATCAAGATGATCTAAAATAGATTGCGTATGACCACCGCGGCCATAAGTGCCATCAATATAAATACCCCCACCCTGTACTGCCAAATAATACAGGGCTTCTTTTAGCATGACCGATTGATGTGGGTATTCAATTTTATTCATAACAATGGTTCTACAATGTTAAATCGTTCATCTCATCCGGCAGATTGCTCATATCCGCGCTCTTTTCTTTTAACCAGGTATCACGACGTGTGTTCCACTGCGCCTGATCCCATAATTCAAATTTATTCCCCTGCCCAATCAGCACAACATGTTTGTTTAAACTGGCATACTCACGCAAAGGTGTGGGTAATAACACACGCCCATTGGTATCCATTTCCATTTCGGTCGCGTGACCAATCAACAAACGTTGGATGCGGCGTGTTGCCTGATTGAAGCTGGGTAAGCGGCTGATTTTTTGTTCAATCTTCTCCCAGATCGGTTGTGGATAAAGCAGTAAGCAATTTTCTTCAGTATCGATGGTGACAATTAAATGTTTCTGCGCGTCATCAAACAAACGCTGGCGATAGCGCGATGGAATAGCCAAGCGCCCTTTCGCATCTAAATTGACATTGTGGATGCCTCTAAACACATTCAACCTCTAGTTAAACAGTTAATTGTTCTATAACAAAATCCAAAGCATTTAATCTTTAGACTCAATAGCGTAGCATAAATTTAACCACTTTATACCACTTTTTACCACTAATTTACACTTTAATGGCAAAAAATTGGTTTTTCAAGTAAAAAATGTGAAAAAATGGGGGGATTTAGAAATAGAGATGGGTATAATCCTAATTTATGCCTCAAACCACGTTTATACAGAGGTGCCTTCTTAGAACATTATAAAAAGTATATACCAACAAATATTGCTAACTGAATCTCTACATTTTATTGTGTTTATTTTTTATATTTTTATTTTGAATAAATTCTAGAAATGTGGAAATGTGGTGTTGAAAAT
>JBCCYM010000069.1:0-8643 GCA_039190005.1 Pseudomonadota bacterium | reverse complement strand
TTGAAATATAACGATATTATTATCTTATTTTACAAGCGGTACTATTATTTAAAACAACTGGGCTTGAAATAATTGGATTCCCGCCTTCGCGGGAATGACGGGAGAAAGATGCGGGAATGACGGATTTGTTAGATTTCAACTGCCCTATAATTTTTTAAAATTTTCAGTATCAATTTTAAGATAATTATGATATCATAAGCCTAGTTTTTTTTAGTTATGTACATATACCGATGCTAAAATCGCAATTAATAGAGAAAATTACCAAAAAGCAACGTTATCTCTCAAAAGCGGATGTCACATCTTGTGTCAATTTAATTATCGACACAATGACCAAACACCTCAGTAAAAAAAGCGATAACCCTGGGCGCAATCGTATTGAAATACGAGGGTTTGGTAGCTTTTCATTACATTATCGCCGTTCACATATAGCGCGTAATCCTAAAAACGGCGATACATTTTTTACCCGTGAAAAATTTGCTGTTCATTACAAAATGGGCAAAGAAATGCGCGAATTAATCAACCAGTCTCCTTCCATTCAAGACTAGATCTTGATCTCCTTGCGGGCACTATACAGAGTTAATACTCTGAATAGTGCTTTTTGTCAAAAAAACAGGTTTGCTAATTTCTCATCTTGATGGGCGTTGGGTATATAAAAATGTCTTGTACTATCCTACTTAATTTTATATCTTACAATTATTTATTAAACCAAAAAACCACAAAGATCCCTGAGCTTGCTTGCCCTGAGCTTGTCGAAGGGTCGAAGGTAGTCTCTGAGCCTGTCGAAGGGTCGAACGGTGTTGTTTGGCTTCGACAAGCTCAGCCATCTTAATATATGGGCGGTCCCTGAGCTTGTCGAAGGGCAATTAAAACAACATGAATCACAAAAAACCATCAACACTTCGTCGTGGTAAACATCTAGTTGAAGCGAAGCTGATAACTTCAGAACAACAAACCACCATAGAAAAAGTAGTACAACAGTTTGATATCGCCATTACGCCCAATGTACTCGAAACAATACAGACACATGGTGACGCAGTTTACCGACAATACGTTCCCAGCGCCGATGAATTAACGCATACAGATACCGATAGTGCCGACCCCATAGGTGATTTACGACATAGCAAAGTTAAAGGCATTATTCATCGCTACCCTGACCGCTGTCTATTACTGCCGATAAACAGCTGTGCCGTGTACTGTCGTTTTTGTTTTCGCCGTGAAAAAATTGGTAAAGGTAATCCGGCATTAACTAAAAAAGAGTTAACACAGGCCTTGCAATATATTGCTGATAATAAACAAATCTGGGAAGTTATTTTAACCGGCGGTGATCCATTAATTCTAAAAGCAAACGCATTACACCCCATTATGGATCAACTGTCGAAAATTGATCACGTCAAAGTTGTGCGCCTACACACTCGTGTCCCTGTTGTCGATCCGCGACGTGTTGATCAAAAGATGGTACAAACATTAAAAATTGCCAATAAGGCGGTTTATGTGATCCTTCATGCCAACCATCCACAAGAATTTACCTCCGCCGCGGAGCAAGCTTGCGCGCTTTTGATTGACGCCGGCATTCCAATGTTATCGCAATCCACTCTATTGCATGGTATTAATGATAACGCGGAAGTATTAGCACAACTTATGCGTAAATTTGTCAGCTTGCGCATTAAACCCTATTACTTACACCACACGGATTTAGCCAAAGGCACTGGACATTTTCGTACTTCTATTGCCAAGGGACAACAATTGCTTAAACAACTGCGAGGACGTTATTCCGGCTTATGCCAACCGCATTATGTCCTCGATATTCCCGGCGGTTACGGCAAAGTCCCCATAGGCCCACAATATATCACTACGGATTGTGAGCATCATGATGACAACGCTTATATCGTAAAAGATTACCAAGATGGCTTACACAACTACCCACCAAAAAATAAATAATTGTGTTTCTCTCTCGCGAGCGCGAGCGACATCGCCACATTGACATTCCGCGTCTATTATCGTATGCTGTCATAGAAAATAATCATGGTCAAATCGACTCAATTAATCGTGAAAAAAACTAGTGAAAAATTTTGCCAACTCGCTCATCAAGTGATTCGCACTGAGTTGGCGGCAATTGAAAAACTTGACGTGTCTATTGACGATAACTTCGCTTCAGCGTGTGAGAAATTACTGGCCTGTCGAGGACGTATTATTGTAACTGGCATGGGAAAATCCGGTCATATTGCCGGCAAGATCGCGGCCACACTGGCAAGCACGGGCACACCGGCGTTTTTTGTCCACGCTGGTGAAGCTGGTCATGGTGATTTAGGCATGATTACCGCTGGCGATATCGTCATTGTCCTCTCTAGCTCAGGTAGTACCGAAGAAATTGCGCTTATTTTACCATTGTTAAAAAAATTAGGGGTGTGTCTTATTGCCATGACAGGCAACCCACAATCTCTGCTCGCTCAAGAAGCGGATATTCATTTGGATGTGAGTGTTGAAAAAGAAGCGGGACCACATAATTTAGCGCCAACAGCAAGCACTACTGTCGCTTTAGTGATGGGAGATGCCTTAGCAATCGCCCTACTTAATTCACGTAATTTTACTAAAGAAGACTTCGCATTCAGCCATCCAGCCGGGTATATCGGCAAATGCTTATTATTACAAGTTAAGCAAATCATGCACACTGGCAACGCGATTCCCCAAGTAAGCATAGACACTGAATTAGCGACAGCGATTATTGAAATGACGAAAAAAAGTCTAGGCATCACTGCCATTGTTGATAAACAGAATAAGCTATTAGGTATATTTACTGACGGCGACCTACGCCGGGTAATTGAAAAAAATCTTGATCTCCGACAAATGACTATGGGAGAAGTGATGACGACGCAATGTAAAACAGTGCGCGCGAATACACTTGCCGCTGACGCTTTTAAATTGATGGAACAACATCAAATATTTACCTTACTTGTTGTCGATGACAAAGACAAACTGATTGGTGCTTTTAGTATGCATGACCTATTTCATGCGGGAGTTATAAAATGAGCCGTATCTTAGATCTTGCCAAAGCGATTAAATTACTTATTCTCGATGTTGATGGTGTCATGACCGATGGCAAACTTCATATTGATGACAAAGGCGTTGAAACCAAAACCTTTAATTCCCAAGATGGCATTGGTATAAAAATTTTACAAAACTCTGGTGTCGAGGTTGCGGTGATTACAGCGCGCCAGTCCAATCTTGTCGCTAAGCGCATGGCTTCTTTAGGTATTCAATATGTATATCAAAACCAGGAAGATAAATTTTCCATCTACCAAATGCTCATGGAGAAATTCAGTTTAAGCAAATCTCAAATAGCCATGGTTGGTGACGACCTACCCGACTTGAAAATCGTTCATGATTGTGGTTTAGGTATTGCTGTTGCTAACGCGCAGGCGATTATCAAAGAACACGCCGACTATGTGACATTAAATAGTGGTGATAATGGCGCGGTTAGAGAAATTTGTAATTTAATCATGCGCGCTCAAAATACCCTGCAAGCCGCTCACGACGCCTATTTAAATTAATGCTATCCATTCGCTCACTGTTTACCGTGCTTCTGGCAATATTGCTACTTGGCAGTGTGCTATTAGTATTCATGGAACGTAAAAACCACGCAACGAACCCGCTATCAAACGTCGCCGAAGAATTTATGATTGGCACACAAGTGAAAAGCTTTGATAAACAAGGCAATCTAAAAGGCACAATCAGCAGCCCGCAAATTCAACATTACAATGCCAATAATAAAATGTTAGCCACAACACCTCATATCACCAGCCCGGCAAAATCAGGCCCGGACTGGCAAATAACAGCTCAACATGGTGAAACGCTTAAAGGCAATCAAATCACTCGGTTGTGGGGTGATGTAAAAATTTTCCAACCGCCAGGAAAAAACAGTAATAATATCAAACTATTAACATCAGAATTGACTTATTATTCTCAACAAAATATCGCCAAAACAGACCAGCCGGTAACAATTATTCAACCGGGAACAGTCATTCATGGCATCGGCATGATTGCTAATATGAACACCAATGTGATACAATTACTTAAACAAACAAGTGAAAAACATGATCCAACGGTTAAATCCACTAACGCTAATGAGAATGAAACGGCAACAAGGCATTAGCCTATTTTTGCTATTTATTTTATCACTGCCATGCTACGCCTTACCCTCTGACAGCCAAAAACCATTATTGGTTACGTCAGATTACAGCAGTTTGAATTATCAAGACAATACGGCCACAAACATTGGCCATGTTATTATGCAACAAGGCAGTTCTAAATTAACCGCCGATAAAGTCATCACGTATTACAACAGCCATCATAAAATCATCAAAATAATTAGCTATGGCCATCCGGCTCGCTACCAAACACAAGTACAATTGAATACACCCATACTGTACACAAGTGGCGAGACCATTACATTTTATCCCACGCAAAACCTGGCAATATTAGAAGGCAACGCCACAGCGCGTCGAGGGCATAATTTTATGCAAGCCAAACAGATAAGTTACAATACCAAAGAAAAAATAATGCTTAGCAGCGCTGAGCTAGGTGATAATAGCTACGCTCGCATTACCGTAACACCGCAAAACAATGCTAGCACGCCATGATTTTTAAAAATGAATAATATTTTACAAGCAAAAAATCTCCAAAAAAATTATAAATCACTCTCAGTTGTTAAAGATGTGTCACTTGAAGTTCAATCCGGACAGATTGTCGGTTTACTTGGCCCCAACGGTGCTGGAAAAACAACCGCTTTTTATATGATCATCGGTCTGGTTAGAAAAAGTGGCGGTCAAATTTTATTTAATAATAAAGACATTAGTGATTACCCGGTACATAAACGCGCGCAAATCGGTTTAGGGTACCTGCCTCAGGAAGCATCTGTTTTCCGCAAATTAACTGTCGCTGATAACATCATGGCAATACTGGAACTCTGCCCAGACTTGAACAGTCAACAGCGTCACGACAAACTTGAAGCCTTATTAGAAGAGTTTCATATCACCCATATACGCGATAGCCACGCGATGAAATTATCAGGCGGTGAAAGACGACGGGTAGAAATCGCCCGCGCTTTAGCGCAAGAGCCCAAATTCATTCTACTTGATGAACCTTTTGCCGGCATTGACCCAATTTCTGTTGTTGATATTCAACATCTTATTCGCCATCTGCGTGATCGCGACATTGGCATCTTAATTACCGACCATAACGTGCGAGAAACACTTGATATTTGTGATAATGCTTATATCATGAACAGTGGTAAAGTTCTTTGTGTCGGAAGTCCGGAAGAAATTTTACAAAATACTGACGTGAAGAAAATATATCTAGGAGAGAGTTTTTCTTTTGGCAAAAATACTAACCCTTAAAACTAAAAAAGTGAGGTACTAAAGTGAACATCAATTTCACCGCGAAAAATGTAGACATGTCTGATGAGTTATGTGACTTAGCCAGTAAAAAAATGAAAAAAATTGAGAAACATTTTAGTCGCATTGATAAAGTGCACATTGTTTTCACAAGTGAAAATCTAGATAAAATTGTGGAAACATCGATTCACTTACCCGGCGGCAAAGAATGCACAGCCAAAGGTACAGCGGAAAACATGTACAAAGCCTTAGATGATATGATTGCCAAACTGGATCGACAAGTTATCAAACATAAGGAAAAAATGGCTGATCATCACGTTGATATTTAGTTAGCAATATGAAATTGCATAAACTGCTGGGGCTCAATCGCATCTTTATTGATGTTGACGGGAAAAGCAAAAAACATATCTTGGAAAAAGCCAGCAAATCATTAGCGGAAACCATTGCCGATGGTGACTATAAGCTTTATTTAGAGCGTTTCTTCGCCCGTGAAAAATTAGGTGACACGACTACCGGCAAAGGTATTGCTGTACCCAGTATTTGTTGCGAACAAATAGAATCGCCATTAGCTGTTTATCTACAACTCAAAAAAGCCACTGATTTTTCTGATGGCCTGTTTCCACCGGTTGATATTGTGTTCGCCTTAGCTTTTCCTGATAAAAATAACGAAGAAAATTGCAAATTATTGCATGATATTATTTTGCGCTTAAGCAATGATGAATTTTGTCACCAACTACGTGCCGCGAGTACTAAAATAGATATTTATAAAATATTTTCTGAGAAATAATTAAAGTCATTGTCATTGTTGTGAAAACAAAATCCGTCATACTCGCATCCTTTCCCGTTATCCCCGCTTTCTCCTCCGTCATTCCCGCGAAGGCGGGAATCCAGAGAACAAGCTACAGGCATACACATTTTTCTCCTGGATTGTTCCCTGAGCCTGTCGAAGGGTCACAGGAATGACAATTA
This sequence comes from Pseudomonadota bacterium, assembly GCA_039190005.1. Taxonomy (GTDB): domain Bacteria; phylum Pseudomonadota; class Gammaproteobacteria; order UBA12402; family UBA12402; genus JBCCYM01. Next base: position 2,284 of record JBCCYM010000069.1, on the reverse strand, counting down.
AGAATGATGAGAAAAATATAACCATGCTATTAGACTCATTTAATTATAATCTACCTAAAGAACTTATCGCGCGCTACCCAAGCAAAACGCGCAGTGAAAGCCGTTTGCTTCAAGTCAGTGACAGCTGCTATCACCGCGTTTTCAATGAACTGCCTGAACTTATAGATCCCAATGATCTGCTGATATTTAACAACAGCCGCGTGATCCCTGCTCGTCTTTTCGCGCAGAAACTGACTGGCGGGAAAATTGAGATTTTAATAGAACGCCTGCTCACAGAGCGCACAGCTATCGCGCATATTAAAAGCAATAAAAGCATTAAACTTGACAGTCAACTGGTATTACTCGATAAATCCTCAAACAAGTTACTCGATCATATCAATGTACAAGTGACTGAACGCCAGGACGAATTATTTACGCTGACATTTTCTCAAGCGATCATGCCAATTTTAAATCAACACGGTCACATCCCTCTTCCACCTTATCTGAATCGTGATGATGAAAAAATTGATAATGAACGCTACCAAACCATTTACGCCCAACACGATGGCTCGGTTGCGGCGCCAACAGCTGGTCTGCATTTTGATGATGCCGTACTGACAAACATTAAAGACAAAGGGATTGCTATGGATTTTGTCACACTGCATGTCGGTGCCGGCACATTTTCACCGGTACGCTGCCAAGACCCACGTCAACACCGTATGCATAAAGAATGGATAGAAGTATCACAACAGGTTTGTGATAAAATCACGGCGACAAAAGCGCGTGGCGGACGAATTATTGCCGTAGGCACCACAACCGTGCGCTGCCTGGAAACAGCGAATAATAAACCCTATTGTGGTGAAACCGATATTTTCATTTTACCAGGTTACACATTTAATACTGTCGATATACTATTGACCAATTTTCATCTCCCCTGCTCAAGCTTGCTGATGCTAGTCTGCGCCTTTGCCGGCTATGAGAGAACAATGAACGCCTATCAAACAGCCATTGACCATCAGTATCGTTTTTATAGTTATGGTGACGCCATGTTAGTGAGTAAAGCATCACCATGAGTGATATGCGTTTTAAGGTATTGAAAACTTCTGGAAAAGCTCGTCGAGGACGATTGATTTTTCCTCGTGGTCCTATTGAAACACCTGCATTTATGCCGGTTGGCACCTATGGTGCGGTAAAATCGCTCTCACCTATTGAAGTCAATAATTCAGGTAGTGATATTTTACTGAGCAATACGTTTCATCTTTTTCTCCGTCCCGGACTGGATGTTATCCGTGCGCATGGTGGTTTACATAATTTTATGCAATGGCAAAAACCGATTTTAACCGACTCCGGTGGTTTTCAAGTATTCAGTCTCGCTTCCATTCGTAAGCTTCACGAGCAAGGCGTTGATTTCCGTTCTCCAATTGATGGTCGTAAAATATTTATCGGACCGGAAGAATCAATGGCAATTCAAGCCACACTCGGTTCTGACATTGTGATGATTTTTGATGAATGCGCGCCCTATCCCATTACTCAACAAGACGCGGAAACATCCATGCAACTTTCATTACGCTGGGCTGAACGCAGCAAAATTGCTCATGGCGACAGCACTGCTGCTTTATTTGGTATTGTCCAAGGCAGTGTGTATCCTGAATTACGCGAACAGTCTTTAAAAGGTTTAATAGATATTGGCTTTGACGGCTACGCGATTGGTGGTTTAGCCGTAGGTGAACCTAAGCACAAGAAAATGCAGATACTTAATTTCTTATCGCCATTACTGCCTCAGCACAAACCACGTTATTTAATGGGTGTCGGCAAACCCACTGACATTATTGAAGCGGTATTGGAAGGCATTGATATGTTTGACTGTGTGATGCCAACACGCAATGCCCGCAATGGGCATTTATTTACATCACAGGGTATTGTTCGTATCCGTAACAGTGAGCATAAACGCAGCCAGCGCCCTCTTGATGAACAATGCCCTTGTTACACCTGTCAAAACTACACCCGATCTTATTTACACCATCTGGAAAAATGTGGCGAAATGTTGGGCGCTCGACTACAGACGATTCATAATCTGCATTTCTATCAAAATCTTATGAAAAACATACGCTTAGCCATTATGGATGACAGTCTTAATGCCCTATTGAAATATTTTGAAACAATAGAAAATATTAAAAAATAATTCAGAAATAATTTAGCAACAATACTATTGGATAATATTAGGGTATTTATTAATCCTAAATATGGAGAATAACAATTATGCCATATGGTAAAAACAACAATAATCGACACTCGAAAGAAGAAC
>JBCCYM010000068.1:0-9215 GCA_039190005.1 Pseudomonadota bacterium | reverse complement strand
GGGATTGCTGGGTTATTCTGTTCTGAATAGCTTGATAAAGGCTTGAGCCGTGTGCGGTGAAAGTCGCACGCACGGTTCTTAGAGGAGCCAACCTCAGCAATGGCGTTGGCTTACTCGACTGCGGGTGAATTGTTACATTTAGATTAGTCCTTTGAACCATTCTTAGCCATTCACCATGCTGCTTGGGTCTGAATTTTTAACCTTAGGGTTTTGTCCATATCAAAAGAGGCAGCAGGCATCGCTTTTGTAAAATCATATTGGGTGCAGGAAAAAATAGGGGTAAAATCCGCCACGTAAATTTAGAAGTCAGAATGTGCCCATTAGGAACTGAAATTCTGCCATGAATTAGTTTATGATTAAGTTTGAAAACAGAATGCCTGTTTAAGTTGGTCGGAATTTACACACTTTGATGGATTGACTCCAGAATGTACTTGCCAGTTCTATAATTACCAAGTACTCTCATATTTAGCATAAGGGTAATTATTATGCTTATCACCGTTTATTGGGTTCGACGACAGCGGACTACCACTGCTTTTGCAGTTCCAGCCAAAAATGGACCACCTTACAATTTTTAGCAAGTTGGTCCTTGTAAACAAACAGTGATTTTAGAATCGCTTTTATTAGTCATAGATTGTTCACATCCCGGCCCACCGTTCCAAGGATTATCAGTGATATGAACAATACCTTGTGAATCCATATGGAATTGACATATATAAAAAGAACCGAGGTTGACTGACATAACATAGTAATTATAATTTACTTTTGGGAGATAAAATGGTGCGCTAGTCCCAGATGTACTACTGTTTTGAACTTTTTCACCATTTTGACCTTGCACATAAATAGAGGAGTAACCCGCTTTATTTTCTAAAATAACTGGTTGACGTTTACCGCTTACAGAAATTTCTTGATTAGATGGGTCACCATTCACCATACACGCATAAGCGATGTGGTTATTATTAGTGAAATTTATTACCTGCGTTCCATCCATACTAAATGTACAGATTCGAATCCCAGAATTTTTGTCTACAATTGAGTATTGCTCGCCGCTAAAAATATCTATATCTGTATATTGACTTGCAGGGATTATAAAACTGTTATTACTGCCAATAGTGACTGTGAAATCATCAGTGGTATTGTTTATAAATGCTAACGAATTTGCCGTATCTTCACAAAGAACCTGTGTAATATACATATATGCCCCAGCGCCTTTGTTCTGAGTTGTGCATGAGAAACTAGCAATATTATGACTATAAGTTACTTCAGAACAACCTCCAGGGGTATACGAACTTCCTGATGAAAAGTAGGGGGTATATTTGGGATTAACAGATTTGACCTTGCTTCTATCACCCATGCAGCTAATATTGAATGTTATAGTTTCTCCTATATTACCAGAATCACCACCAAAATCCCACTTCGCCAAAGGTGACTGCGTAGAACCAGAACAGCTTGACACATCAGCTAATGGGCTGCAAATGTAGTTATTGTCATACTGGAATGAAGCATATGCATAATTATGAAAAAATAATAAAAGCAACAGTGACAGAAACATGCTTTTATTCGGGATCAATCTGATAACCTTGTTTTCATCTAAAGACACTTCTTTCCTCCCATATATTTAGTTTAGTTACTTTTTAATATTATAGCATAGACTAAACATGTTGGTAACCTTTTTTAGTTCCAATAAGACTGAATGTTGATTCTTGTAATTTTTTAGGTCTTTTTTGAACCGCCTTGTCTCAAAAACTCTTATTTCATCAGATCATCTATCTGCTGATTAAATTGTTCAGGGGTAAATTCTTCGACATGACCATTTTCAAGATCAAGTAGTGCTTCATCTAGAGCTTTCATTTTAACCTTTTTCTTGAATGTATTAAGTAACACCAACCGAGCAAATGAACTCAGTGATAACCCTTTTTCATGTGAGCTATGCAACATTTGATTATATAAATCATTTTCAACCATTACTTGTATTCTTTTCATCAGTATCCTCACTACTTTTTAAGAGTAACTATAACTCTCTATGAGTATTACAACATAAAATTACATAAAATGCTGATAAAAATAATATCAAGTTAGACTCTTAGACCTTACTTGTAATCTGTCAAATAATTCAAAAAACAACGCTATTTTTACACTTTTTTAACGATTTTCATGTGTAAAGTTAGGGTATACTTAAATTTGATACCTTAATTTAGTAATTTGTTCACCCTTTTCTGTGTACCATTTTTATTCAATCGGACCAAATGGTCGCGCTTGCTTTACATACTAAGGCGGCAAGGCTTCAATTTTATGTCGGGGAACTCAAAAATAATGTTATCGACCCGATGAGACCGAATATTGTTAAGTAAACACCTAATACACGCCATGATGGTATATGATGTAAATGAAGTGTTAGAATGGAAATAATTGATAATGTCGCGGCGCCAATAAATCCTGTCCCTATGTTGTAAATGAGCGTTGTTAATATGTAACGGTATTTTTTAAATAGTTCTGTATAGACGACAGAAATTGGACCAATATAAATCGCGGACAATAAACTGAATAGTAGATTCGCCAGGATAAATCCTTTGGCACTTGTGTGCATCATATACATGATTGGCAAACTGCATAACATGAAAAGCAGGGTAGATAGTAGCAGGAATGGTTTGCGACCAAAAAGGTCTGAAAAATACGCGAACAATGGTGTCATCAAGCATAGCACAATTAGATTGCCTGTATTGATCAACATACCTTGAGATGTTGAGAAATAGTTCAAGTCATGTTGTTGGTATTGGTACAAAGCGACAAAAACGGTAAAGTATATTGCTCCGCCGGTGCCTGCTAGGATAATGCCTTTTAAAATGGTTTGCCAAACTTTCTTGGCATAAATAAATACATTCACATCAGGTTTTTGAGCGCCGTGATTAATTGATTTTAAGTAGTTTAGTAGTAGTAGGGGTATTATGATGATATTTATTGAAGTTGCCCAAAATAAAATACGCCAGCCCCATATGTTCCAAATAGCTGTGGGGATGATATGATGAATGATAAAACATAACAGTGTGACCGCGATAAAACCAATGGTGGCGCTGACAAAGTTTAAGCTAACTTTTAAACCACGGTACGTTGAAGATAAGTCTGAAACAACAACTAGTGAATTGGAATATTGAGCGCCAGCGCCAAGTCCTTGTAATATTCGCAACAAAATAAGCAATATTGCTGAAGCCATACCGATGGTTTTATAGCTTGGTAATAATCCTACCAGGAAAGTTGGTAGGGTCATACATATCACCGATAATTTTAGGGCGAGCCGTGTTGAAATTGTGTCCGCCAACCAGCTTATAAGTAAACCGCCCATCGGTCTGACCACAAAACTAATAAGTACAGTGGTTAACGCGATTGCCGAAGTGGATACGGAAAGAACCGGAAAAAATTCTTCAGCGATTTTTTTGCCAAAATAGACAAAAACGGAATAGTCATACCATTCCATGAGATTTAAAATAATAACAGCGCTAATCGCGGAATTCATTTACGCTGATTTCGACGCCAATGTCGCGGTAATTTTATCAGTAATGTCTGCAAGCGTTTGCTCTTGAGTGGCTAGCATTTCTAAAAGAATACGGTTATAAGTATCCATCCATTTTTCAATGACTTGAGCATTATAGATCTGGGCATTATAGTCAATCTGTAGTCTTACGCTATGATTATAATAAAAAAAGGAAATAAACAAGGGCATGCCCATATTATTGCCGGCGCCAATTATTTCTCTAGGAAATTCATACTTGATGCCATCTATTGTTTTCAATTGCGCGTACTTTAAATTTATCCAGCTGAGCATAACATTGCTCATGATGGAAGTGTTGTATCTTTTTCGAAATTTATTTTCTATTAATCTGACAGGCAGAAAATTATTGACAACGGATTGCACATTGCCGCGAATGTTGTCAATCCACTCGCGCACAGTTAGATTTTTTTCCACCTTGGCACGAAATAAAATAGGACCTGATAAGAAGCCAATCTTTTTGAAAAAATAACGGGTACGTCGCTCAGATACCGGCAAAAAGAAAGAGATATCATCCTGATTTAAGATTGTCGAGCAAGATAGTACAAATGCTGCCAATAAATATTCAAAGATGCTGCATTTTAGTTTATGCTTTTGTTGTCTAAGTTTTAGAATGGTTTTCTTATCAAAATCGAAAAATGTATAGTCATTCTTTTTATGTAGTTTTTTGCTGTCATAGAGTGTGCGAAGTGGTCTATAGTTTTTTAGATAGTTGGTCCAGAAATTTATTTTTGCTGAATAATCGGTATGAAAATGTCGGGTGGTATCATATTTGATATAATCACTATAAGATGCCAGATAATTTTCTTCAGTTTTGATGTCACCACTATGATAACATTGCTGTAACATTCTCATTAGAATAATCGCTGATTCAGCGTCTGCGATCATGTGGCTAATGACGATCACTATGGTTTGACATGCTTCACTATGCCAAACAACGTTTGCTCTTAATAACGGTGGTTTATCGTAAGGAATGCTTTCAGATGTCAGTTTGCGCAGAAGATGGCAATAGTCTTCAACTGAACTATCAGGTAAATGATATTCATTAATGTGAACTGTCTCAATAGAATGAATTCGCTGATGCAATTTCCCCTCATGTTTATAGATAGCTAGTTGTAAAGCGTCATTTTTGGCAATGATTGTTTGCATTGATTGCCTTAATTTTTCGATATCCAATGGCCCGTGTCGACGCATGATGAATGGAATATTATGTTTTGCATAAGAAGATGAAGTACTTTCTTCATGCTCAAGCCAACGTAATTGGTGATGACTACAAGGTAATGTCATAGAGTTCATTTTTTGCCGCCTTTGTTATTATTTTTATAGCAAATCAGTATAAAGCATTTTTTTGTCTTTGTCAAATGCAGATGAAGACATTTTTATGATAACAAATTGATTTTATTAGTTTTTTTATGAGAATTGTATCTTGTCTTTCAAGGTGTAAGCCGATAATAAGTGATATTTTCAATAGCTAACAACTGCTGACTTTTGCCATGAGTTAGATTATCATAAGATCAACATGAGCAACGATAACGTACAACAATTTACTCACCTGAATGTACACAGTGAATTTTCATTAATTGATAGTCTAATCCGCATTAAAGCGCTTACCCAGCAATGCAAGGCACTCGGGATGACCGCGGTAGCGCTGACAGATCATGTGAATATTTTTGCCGCTGTTAAATTCTATCGTGCTTGCTTGAATAGTGGCGTTAAACCGATATTGGGCGCGGATTTGCGTTTAGAAAATCCTGAAAATTCACGCCAGGCTTTTCATGTATTGCTGTTATGTCAGAATAACCAAGGCTATCTCAATTTAGTTGAATTAATTTCCAAGGCGTATACTCAGGGACAGACCTATTATTTGCCCTTAATTAAAAAACAGTGGTTGGACGCGCATCATGATGGCTTGATCGCGTTATCAGGCGGTTTATATGGTGATATTGGTCAGGCCTTGATCGGTGGTAATGTGCCATTAGCCGAACAGTTATTACAACAGTGGCAGCAATGGTTTCCCGGGCGTTTTTATCTGGAATTGCAGCGGGTTGGTCATCAAGGTGAAGAAAATTATATCGCCCACGCGGTAAAACTGGCGGCCAGTCATAATGTGCCTTTGGTGGCGACCAATCAAGTGCGATTTTTACAAGCTGAGGATTTTTCAGCCCATGAAGCGCGAGTTTGTATTCATGATGGCACACAGCTCAACGATGCTCGACGAGCGCGCAAATATACCGACAAGCAATATCTGCGCTCAACAAAAGAGATGGCAGAGTTGTTTGCTGATTTGCCGCAGGCATTAACAAACAGTGTCGAAATTGCCAAACGTTGTAATCTAGTCTTAAAACTTACCCCGGATTATTTGCCTGGCTTTCCAGCGTTTAATTTGAAAAAAAGTGCTTTCCCCAACTTTGTTGTTCCTGAGGGGATGAATGTAGAAAATTATCTGATCGCGCAAGCAAAATCAGGTTTAGAAGAGCGACTGGCTTTTTTTAAAGTGCCACCAGAAAAACATGATGTTTATAGAGAAAGGTTACAATTTGAATTGGATATTATCATCAACATGGGTTTTGCTGGTTATTTCCTCATTGTTGCTGATTTTATTAACTGGGCGCGAAATAACGATATTCCTATTGGACCAGGACGAGGCTCCGGTGCCGGTTCGCTGGTCGCTTACGCCTTAAAAATCACTGACCCTGATCCATTGGCGTATCATTTGCTGTTTGAGCGCTTTTTAAATCCAGAACGGATATCCATGCCTGACTTTGATATTGATTTCTGTATTGAAGGGCGTGATCGTGTGATTAAGTATGTCGCTGACAAATATGGTCACGACAGTGTCTCGCAAATTATTACCTTTGGTACTATGGCGGCGCGCGCGGTTGTTCGTGATGTGGGGCGCGTATTAGGATTGCCTTATGGCTTTGTCGATAAAATTGCTAAATTAATTCCATTTGAGCTGGGGATTACCCTAGACAAAGCGCTACAGGAAGATGAGTTAAAAAATCGTTATCAACAAGAAGATGATGTGCGTAATCTGATTGATTTAGCAAAATCTTTGGAGGGATTGGCAAGAAATGCCGGTAAACACGCGGCAGGGGTGGTAATCGCGCCGGGGAAATTAACGCGGTTTACCGCTATTTATTGTGAAACTGGTGACGCGACGCCGGTGTCGCATTTCGACAAAATTGATATTGAAGCCGTGGGTTTGGTTAAATTTGATTTTCTCGGTTTGCGTAATTTAACTATTATCAATAATGCTGTGAAGTCAATTAATAGCAATCGGGCAAAACGACATGAACCACCTTTAGACATTCGCGCGCTGCCGCTTGATGATGATAAAACATTTCAACTGCTCAGGGATTGCAAAACCACGGCAATTTTCCAATTGGAATCACGCGGTATTACTGATCTGGTTAAAAAGTTACAGCCAAATTGTTTGGAGGATATTGTTTCCTTGGTGGCGTTATTTCGTCCTGGACCCTTGCAATCGGGGATGGTTGACGATTTTATCAATCGTCGTCATGGGCGTACTCGGGTTGAATATCCACATCCACTGCTTGAGCCGATTCTAAAACCAACCTACGGTGTGATTTTATATCAGGAACAGGTGATGCAAATCGCTCAGGTGTTAGCTGGCTATACACTTGGCAGTGCCGATGTGTTGCGCAAAGCAATGGGCAAAAAGAAACCGGAAGAAATGGCGAAACAGCGTTTAGTGTTTGTCGAAGGCGCGACTGAACGCGAGGTTGATCCTCATGTTGCCGGTAAGATATTTGATTTGATGGAAAAATTTGCCGGTTATGGTTTTAATAAATCACACTCAGTCGCTTATGGTTTGGTTACGTATCAAACCGCTTATTTAAAAGCGCATTATCCCGCTGAATTTATGGCAGCGGTGTTATCATCGGATATGGATCACACCGATAAAGTGTTACGGTTTTTTCATGATGCCAAAGCGCTGGGTTTAACCATAACGACACCGGATATTAACAGTGGCGATTACGCTTTTACCGTCAATGATGAAGGTGAGATCTGTTATGGTTTGGGCGCGATAAAAGGCGCGGGCGAGGCCGCTCTGACCAGTGTTTTGGAAGAGCGTCAGCGTGGTGGTCCTTTCAAAAATATGCTTGATTTTTGTTTGCGCAATAATTTACGTAAAGTCAATAAAAAGGTGATTGAAGCCTTAATTAAATCAGGCGCTATGGACAAGCTCGGTCATCATCGTGCCGAGATGATGGAAAATGTACCAACCATGTTGCAAGCGGCGGAGCATCAATTGCAACATGAGACACAAGATGATCTATTTGGTGGTTTCAGTCAACCTGAACAACAGGATTTACAATTAAAACCCGTAGACGAGTGGTCAGATCGCGCGCGACTGCGCGCGGAGAAAGAAGCGTTGGGGCTCTACCTCAGTGGTCATCCCATGACACCTTATTGGCTGGAATTTGGTCAATTACTTACCAATAGATTAGCGGAGTTAAAACTCACAACAAACCAAACCGTGATGGTAGCGGGTTTGGTTAGTAGTTTGCGCACCGTCATGACTAAACGTGGTGATCGTATCGCCTTTGCCACTTTAGATGATAACAGTGCCAGAGTGGAAATTTCACTTTTTGCCGATGTGTATCAACAACACCGAGAGTTGTTGCACAATGATGAGGTGGTGATTGTTGAAGGTGAAGTCTCGCTGGATAATTTCAGTGGTAATTATCGACTTCGCTGTCAACAAGTGCTGACAGTCACGCAGTTTCGTGAAAAATGGGCAAAATGTCTTTCTTTATCGTTTACTAATCAATCAGATCAAAGCAATCAAGATTTTTCACAACAATTGGCCACGGTATTACAAACGCACCGTGGTGGCACTTGTCCCATTCATATTGTCTATCAACAACAACAGGCGGACGCGGTTATTTCCTTGGGGAAAGATTGGCAAATAAAACCGGATGATGAGGTGTTATCACGTTTGAAAGGCGCGTTTCCTGGCAGCGAGGTTAGGTTTGTTTATTAGCTCGTGGTGATATGTAATCATCTAACATCTTTTCAATATTAGAAAGCAGCTTGTAATTATGCTAAGCATTTAGTAGTATCGAAATGTGAATAACTTAATGAAGTGATTTGTACTTGCTCCAGTAGAGCAGAACTAATGAATTCTCAGGAAAGCTAAAGAATTTATGCTAGGCAATAAATGTAATCAATGTAATCGATTTTTAGGCGATGTAAATCCTTTATCCTACCATATTAGAAATCTTCAAAATTACATTGAGAAAGATTAAAATGAAAGGCGACTTATTGATGGAGATTAGTGAGGGGAGATAATCATGCCAAATAAGCAGTGTCCCCAATGTCGTAGACGATTTTATTACTTATTTTCTCCGTATAAGTGCCAAGTATGCGATAAAGTTTTCTGTAAATCATGTCTTCTGAATAAAGACTATCTAAAAAGTTCAGGCGTTTATCATTCAAAATATCAATATATATGCAGCAATTGCAAGAAAAATAAATCTAAAAGTTACCGTACAGTAGCTATGGATAAGTTTGAAGAAGCAGCGATAGACTTTATGCTAAATAAAAATAAAACTAAAGACAAAAAACAAAAAGTTGTTAACGTTATAGATTGTTTTTTTAATATGTCTTATAAGGATCAAATGTTTTATTATGCGTATGAGAAATT
>JBCCYM010000067.1:0-9749 GCA_039190005.1 Pseudomonadota bacterium | reverse complement strand
GGTCGAAGGGCTGAAGGACTATTCCTAAGCTTGCGATCCCTGAGTCTGCTTGCCCTGAGCCTGTCGAAGGGTCGAAGGGATAAAGGGTATAGTAAGCTTTTGGAAGGTATTGTTTGGCTTCGACAAGCTCAGCCATCTTATATGTGATTTGTTCCCTGAGCTTATCGAAGTATTAATCATGCAGTTTATGCCATATTCTTGACCAGCGTGGACGATGGGTCATGCTATCCCAGCTGAATAGCACGCGATAAGCTTTACCGACTAAATTCGCTTCCGGTACAAATCCCCACATACGGCTATCATCACTGTCATCGCGGTTATCACCCATAGCGAAATAATAACCCTTGGGTACAACAAAATCATAAACAGTTTGCCCATCTTCAGACCGACCAGTATTAATTATAATTTTATGTTTAATACCGAGCAAATCTTCTTCACGAATTTCACCAACAAAAGGATGGTCATTATAAGCGGTAAAGGGATAATGAAAACTGCCTAAAACTTTCTGAGTAGCTTCTTTGCCATTGATATAAAGTACGCGATTTTTATAAACAATATGATCACCTGGTAAACCTATTATGCGTTTAATTAAATTCACACCACCTGGGTTAGCGGGTGGACGAAATACGACAATATCACCACGCTGTGGTTCGCCAACCGGTGCTATTTTAGTGTGGATCACCGGCAGTCTCAAACCATAAGCATATTGTTCCACCAGCACATAATCGCCGGGGACAATCGTTGGAAAAAGTGAGCCTGTGGGCACATGATTGATCTGAAATATAAAAGAGCGAATAATTAGGACAATAATTAATACAGGTAAAAATGAACGTGAATAATCCACCCACCAAGGTTTTTTTAAACCTAATTGTTGGCGACTACGATTTAACAAACAGTAATCAATAATGACGATTAATAAACATAATGCCGTTAATAGTACTAAAATAAGTGGGAATAGTGTGGTCATCTGTGTTTTGTTTATTTCTTAATATAATTCAGTATATAGTTTTTAAGTTTAAAGCGCAATGTTATTTTTTCCTCTCCGTCATGCTCGCGCAAACGGTCCCTGAGCTTGTCGAAGGGGTGCGGGAATGACGGAGACACTATTTTTTATTACCCTTATCAGGATAAAGTGGTTTAATTAAATAAGCCTGTACTTTCTGTTTATATTGTTTTTCTAAGGCTTCTAAACATTGCCATAACATGTTGCCTGATTCATAAGTTTGTTGGCGATAAACAGCTTGTTCTAAATAATCCAATTGTTGTAATAAGGCTTGATCAGTGACATGCTGACGGATGCCATGTAAAGAACGGATATTTTTATCATTAAAGTAAACACTTGCCCAATCAATTAAGGCACTGTGTATTGTTTGTGCATCATTTTTTTGACAAGCTGACTTCAATTGTCGCTGCAATTTTTTTAGTTTGATCTGTTGTTTATTCTGTTGATCAGGCAATAAATCTTCGCTTGTTTGCTTTTTCTTTGAGCTTTTATTCTGAATAAACCAGGCAAGTAGCGTCAATAGCCATAAGATGAGTAATATAATTGTGCTCAATAGCCAGATTTTACTAGTCTTTTTCTCAATAATAATTTTTTCCGCGGTGGGTGTATTAGTTGGTGTTGTCGCGCCTGTTGATGGTGTTTGTGTTGTCGCGCCGGTATTGCTTGCTGTTTTTGCCGCCGGTTTAACCTGGAATTGTTTAGCCGCTAAAGTGGCGACGTGAGCAGTGCCGTCTTTATTATCCCACCATTTAATTTGTATTGGCGGAAAAGTCAGTGTGCCTGCTTCAGTGGGAATATAAGCGATTTTATAGATTTTCTCCGCCATCAGTGTGTTGTTTTTGATACCGTCTTGTGATTGTGTTTTATCAGGATAGGCGTTGACATGATCAGGCGCGGTAATGTTTAAATCAGGCATGACACTGCTGTCTATTCCCAAAGCTGTTAAGTTAATGGTGCGAGTAACCGGTGTGCCGACGGTTAAGGTGTCGCCGGTTAGGGTCCAGGTATCACTCAGTTTGACTGCTTGTGCGGGAAACCATGTTAAGGGTGAAACACCTGATGGCATTGCTTGCACATCGAGTTTTACACTATTCGATTGAGCCGCGATTGGACGACCGCCGCTCATACTGAAAAAACCAAAATTATTGTTTGATTGCCTACCGGTAGCCGTGCCTTGAAAAATTGCCGGTCCAATTGTTATCTCGCCACTTTGAGTGGGGGTTAATAAATAATGTTGTTCAACAACTTGATAATAACGGCCATGAACATTGGCGGTATAACGATCACCTTTTCCTAGCGGTTTAAAGCTTAGCTTATCGCTATGTGGTGGTGAGATTTGACCGCCGGTAATATTGTTGGCGTAGTATAATTTTATGGTATAAAGCACCGGTGCGTTGACATAGGTTTTTTCTATCGCTGTTGACGCTTGCATGAATAAGGCACTTTTTTTACCGCCTATCTGAGTGGGTGAGGGTTTACTGACGGTAATTTGTATGGCTTGCGTACTGTCATTGCCGACTTTTAAAGCGGGAATTGTCAGTTTGCCACTGGTTTTTGGCATCAAGGTGACAATTAATTGATGCAATGATGTTCTTTTATCATTGATGAGCTGATATGAGCTACTATTCGTTGTACCATATACTTGAAAGTCTTTGTTTAACGGTGATAAATCGGGTTTATCACCTTTGGAAATATCAATGAACAGTTTTAAACTTTCTCCCTGACTCAGTTGTGTGCGATCAACATGTGCCGCGACAGTTGCCATGGCATGTTGACAGATCATGATTGATAATAGGACGATAAAAATTCTGCTAAATAGTTTATTCATTGTTGGATTGCCTTCTTTGATAGTCTCTTAAAAATTTATTTCTCAATAAACCACCCGGATCATCGGGAATTCTTTCTAACCATTTTTTAACTTTAGCCTGTTGTAAGTCTTGTTCTGTGGGTTGTTCTTCAGTATTAGCTTGATTGAGCTGCGTGGCTTGAGTTTGATCGTTTTCGTTGTGATCATTTTCGTTTTTAGATGACTGTTGTGATAACTGCTGCTCGTTTTCTTGTTGTGCTTGTTCTTGATTATTTTCCTTTGTTTGTTCTGATTGTTGTTGGTCTAATGGTTGTTCATTTTTTTGTTGCTTATCTTGTTGCTGTTGTGCAGACTGCTGTTGCTGCTGTGTTTCATCTTGATTACTTTGCTGCTGACTACTTTGTTGCTGGTTCTGTTCTTCTGATTGCTCAGCTTGCTGTTGCTCACTCTGTTGCTGATTATTTTCTTGTTGTTGCTGTTGCTCATTTTGTTGTTGTTCATTTTCTTGCTGACCGCTTCCGCTTTGCTGATCTTGCTGTTGTTGCTTGTCTTCCTGCTGCTGTTTGTTTTGTTGCTGTTGATTATTTTCTTGCTGTTGATCATTTTGTTGATCTTGTTGTTGTTCTTTATTATCTTGCTCCTGCTTGTTTTGTTGGTCTTGCTGCTGATTATCTTGCTGTTGTTGATTTTCTTTGTTTTCCTGATTTTGCTGCTGTTTAAGCAATTTTTTTACTAGTTCAAGATTTTCTTTGGCGTCGCGCATATTCGGATCAATAGCAAGTGCTTTTTCGTAGGCGTCAATTGCTTTTTGATAGTCATGTGCTAAGGCCCAGGCGTTGCCCTGGTTATAATAATCATCTTTTCCGGCAAAACGGCTGTAAATTTCAGCGGCTTTTTGATAGTCACCGGCACGATAGTAAGCGGTTGCCTGCCATCTTGGATTTTGAAATTTTTCCGCCGCTTGTTTGGGTTTGTCTGCTTTAAGTAAGTGAGCGCCTTGTTGATCAGGACGCCACCACATAGTTTGCCAGCTTTGTGCCATGCTCAATGTCGGCAGTAATAGGACTACTGTGATAATCAGATACTTCATGATGTTAAGTTCTCCAACCAGCCACGACGAAAGGCGAGTAGGGCAATACAAATAAGTAACCATACTAACCAGTGTCCTTGATCTTGCCATAATTTTTTATATTCAGAAGATTCTTTCAGGGTATTATCTAAGTGTCTTGCGTCAGTGGCTTTAAGTAGGCTATTAATATCACTGTTATTATTGGTGAAAGCGATATAGTTGCCATCACCGGCATTGGCTAAGTTTTCCAGGGAGCCGGTATTGAGTTTGCTGATCATAATATCACCTCGCGCGTCGTGCATAAATCCGCCTTTTGCTAATGGGATGGGCGCGCCTGTTGTACTGCCTATACCAAGCACTGAGGTTTTATAGCCTTCATGATAGGCTTTTTTCGCCGCTTCAATAGCATTATTACTGGCGCTACCGTCAGTGATGACAATAATATTGCCACTGTTGGCGCCATCTTGCTGAAGTAATTGCGCCGCTTTGTCTATGGCGGTGGCAATATCGCGACCTTGTACCGGTACAATGCTGCTGTCCAACACCGGTACCATACTGGCAATGGTGTGACTGTCTTCAGTAAGTGGTGATACCACAAAAGGCTGTCGCGAAAATACTAACATGCCTGTTTGTCCTTCTTTAATCTCGTTTAATAAATCGAGTATTTTATATTTGGCACGTTCTAAACGCGATGGTTTAACATCTTGCGCGTTCATTGACGCGCTGACATCCAGCACAATCACCCGCGCGTTTGAATGAAAATAAACCGGTTGTTCTTGATAGGACCAGGTGGGACCGGCAAGGGCCAATACGGTGAGTAAAGCTGCGAGTGTTATCAAGCCATAGCCCCAAGGTTTGCGCCGACTGTTTTTACCGCTAAGCAAGTGTGGCAATAAATGCGGATCACATTGGTGTTGCCAGTTATTTTGGCCAAGACGACTGCGCCATAGCATAATTAATATCGGTACTAACACCAATAGCAATACTAAATACCAGGGACGGAGAAAATGAAAATCGCTCATTTTAATCTCCCGCGTCGATAACGGTAAATAAATGAAAGTGCCAGTAACAAGGCTAATAATAATGCCAGTGCTAATGGATAGGGATAGAGCGAGGTGATCGGACGTAGTGTCGCGTTTTCACCTTTGACCGGTTCGAGTTTATTGATCTGCTCATACACTTTTTGCAAGCTATCGCCCTCATCGGCACGGAAGAATTGACCGTGAGTGATTTGAGCGATGTTGCGTAATAAATTGATATCTAAGTCACTGGATGGATTAATCACTCTGCTGCCGCCAAATGGTCCGCGCACAACCATGCGTTTCGCGCCTAAACCAATGGTATATATTTTGATGCCTTCCTCCGCGGCAACTTTGGCGGCTTCTATCGGATCGGTCACACCGGCATTATTACCGCCATCAGTCATTAAAATTAAAGCGCGTGAATCTTTGGGATAATTCATCAGGCGTTTAATGGATAAACCAATCGCGTCACCGATGGCTGTTTGCATACCGGCAAGTCCAATACTGGCATCTTGCAGCATTTCATCAACGGTTTTGTGATCAAAAGTTAAAGGCGTTTGTAAATAAGCGCGTGAGCCAAATAATACCAGACCCAGTCGATCACCTTTTCGTTCGGCAATAAATTTGCTGCCCACCTGTTTGACAATTGCCAGCCGACTTTTTTGTTTACCGTCTAAACTCATATCCGGTGTTTGCATACTGCCGGATAAATCAATGGCCATGAGAATATCGCGACCACTGCGTGGTAATTCTACCGGTTTGCCTAACCATTGTGGATTAGCACCGGCAATGATTAATAATAACCAGATAAGATAGAGTAAATAACGCCGTTTATTATTGGATTGGTATAAATGACCTTGCGCGTTATTGCTGGCTAGCAGTTGTTTAAGCTGAACAAAAAAAGGAACTTTCAGCGCTGCTTGATGTTGTGGTCGCGCTTTTGGTAAGAGCCAATAGATCAGCAAAGGCAACGGTAATAAAATAAACAACCACGGATAAGCAATCTGCATTAGAATTGCCTCCTGATCCATTGTGCCGCTAGATCAAAAAGCGCGCTGTAATCTTCAGTGGATTCAGCTTGATAAGCGGCAGTAATTAACGCCTGACCAAGGCCCTCACTAAATGCCTTAGTCTTGCCGCTGCGATCTAAAAACAGCAGCCATTGTTGATCATAACGTGTCGCGATCGGTTCATTCGGCCAGCGATGCAGGGCGATTTGTTTTAATAATTTATTCAGTTGGGCAATGCTTGCTGATGATTTGCTTTGTTGATAGTGCTGTTTTAACTGTTGTAGTTTGTTTAAGGCTTCCTGTCTTAGGCGACCTTTTTTTAGACGGTGGCGCAGCCAAAACGCGAATAGGATAGCCAGTAGAATGATGGGCACTAAGCACAAGTACCAACCCCAAGCCAGCGGCCACCAGGAGATTGCTGGTGGTTGGTGAATGTCATGTAATTGTTGAAGCAGGGTATTATTATCCATGATCACTGCCACCTCTGCTCAGTTTTTGTACCAAATTATCTTCACTGGATACAGCGGTAAAGCCAATATTATATTTTTTACAGTGTTTTTTTATGCGATCAAAGCGCTGTTGAAAACAGGCTTTATATAAATTTGCCTGCGTTTGATCTTGTGTGTTGACTGTCGCTTGTTCTGTGCCGTTGCTGATATAATAGATGTTTGGATCAGGGACGTGGTATTCAAGATAGTCATAAACAAAATACATCATTATCCTATTTTTGCTGGCAAGTTGGCTGATATGCTGGAGTGTTTCATCATGACAGTTGATGAAATCAGAAATGAGAATAATCAGTGTGCCATGTGTTTTTTGTTGTGATAGTCGTTGTATCCCTGAAAATAAATTATTCTGTTGCGCTGCCTGCTGCTGTTGTGCTTGCTGTTGGCTGTAATGACTAATGGTTGACAGTAATTTTAAAAATGTTTTACGCTGGCGTTTAGGTTGAATAGTTTCATACTGATAATCATTAAACACAATACCACCGACCTGGTCACCATGCTGCAATGCCGACCATCCAAGCAAAGCGGCAATACGCGCGGCAATGACTGATTTAAAAGCGACACGGGTGCCAAAATACATGCTTGAGGATTGATCAACCAGTAAATGTACCGGTAATTCACGTTCTTCCTGATACACTTTAGTAAAAGGTCGTCCCATGCGTGCTGTCATTTGCCAGTTAATCAGACGAATATCGTCACCAGGTTGATAAGGGCGTACTTCTTCAAATTCCATACCACGACCACGAAAATGTGATAATCTCGGTCCTAGTTGATGGCTATGCACCCGACGACGCGAAAAAAGCGTCACCCGTCGCGCGAGAAAACGTAGATGAAGTAATTCATCTAACGTAGTGATAACACCGGATGTTTGCTCAGCTGCCGTCATTGCTTTATTAGGGTACGGGAACGTGATCGAGTAGTTGGTCGATAATGTTATCGGTGGTCATACCTTCAGCTTCCGCTTCAAAGGTGAAGAGAATGCGATGACGTAACACATCATGAATAATGGCATGAATATCACTGGGACTGACAAAATCACGATTAGCCAGCCAAGCATGGGCTCTGGCACAACGATCCAGCGCGATGGTGCCACGAGGACTGGCGCCATAGCGGATGTATTTTTTTAATTGTTTGTCATACGTGTCGATATCGCGTGTTGCCAGAATTAACTGGACAATGTATTCTTCCAGTTCTTTGCTCATATGCAATGCCAGGCTTTGTTGACGCGCGGTAAAAATATCGGATTGTTTTAAAACAATGTCAGTATCAGGCTGTTGCACATTGAGGAATGGATTTTTACGATTCAGTGCCAGAATTTGATGTTCAGCGTCACGGCGAGGGTAGTGGATTTTGACATACATCAGAAAGCGATCAAGCTGCGCTTCCGGTAAATCATAGGTGCCTTCTTGTTCAATGGGGTTTTGTGTCGCCATGACCATAAACAGTTCTGGTAAGGGATAGGTTTTACGACCAATAGTGACTTGATTTTCCGCCATAGCTTCCAGTAAAGCCGATTGTACTTTGGCTGGCGAACGATTCACTTCGTCGGCAAGTAAGATATTATGGAACATTGGCCCTTTTTCAAAATGGAAACTGCCATCTTGAGGACGGTAAATATCCGTGCCGGTTAAATCCGCCGGCAATAAATCAGGTGTGAATTGAATGCGATGATAATCACATTCGATGCAAGTCGCTAATACTTTAATCGCTGTTGTTTTCGCCAAACCAGGCGCGCCTTCAACCAGTAAATGACCGCCTGAAACCAGTGTGATTACCAGACGCTCGGTCAACGCTTCTTGACCGATAATATTGCGATTAATAAATGCTAATAGCTGTGAAAATTTTTCATTGACACTCATAGTGATTTTTCCCATTGTTCTGTTGTTTTTTCCATCATTCTCGTATTCTCTCTGTCATTCCCGCGTAGGCGGGAATCCAGCGAATACACCACAGGCATATACATTTTTCTCTTGGATTCCCGCCCTTCGACCCTTCGACAGGCTCAGGGACCACCCCCATATGTAAGATGGCTGAGCTTGTCGAAGCCAAACAACACCGTTCGATTCTTCGACAGGCTCAGGGACTGCCCTTCGACAAGCTCAGGGGCCTCTCGTGCCGGAATGACAAATGAATAAATTTAATTAAAAAAATGCTTGTTTATCAAGTGCTTCGGCTTAATTTTGTGTAACTTTTTGTAATTATTTTATTTGTCATAGTCCATGTGTTATGCTACAAGCATTGCAAACTATTCGGGATTATTTAGGGTAAAGCTATGTTAGGTTTTTTATTACAGCATCCAATATGCCTTATTATCCTCTATTTAGTGATCGGATTTTTCGGCAGTATGATTGTGGTGTTGATTGGCGGTGGCATCAGTCTGATCACATTGCCTTTTTTGAGTATGATTTTCTATTACATTTTTCCCGCGAATATTGCCTTGAAAATGGCAATTAGCACAACTATCGCGGTGATGGCTGTTTTGGCGTTAATGTCGTTGATAACGTTTATACGCATGGGATTTCATCCTGATTATCGTTATTTTGTAATACTGTTGCCATTCATGCTGATTGGTTCGATTGTTGGTCCGCATATCACGGTGATGTTATCGGTTACTTTACTTCATCTGGTAATAGGTATGCTGTTAATTTTATTGTCTGTATACAATTTCTTTTTAATCAGTTTTAAAACCCAGATAAATGAGATAAATGATTTTCCGGCGATGACATGCTTTCTCATGGTAAAAAATTCTCTGGCGATGCTGGTTTCGTCAATATTGAGCAGTACCAGTGGTACGGCAGTGGGGATATGGTTGATACCACGCTTAACAAAATGTCTGCCACATCGAAAAGCGATTAGTACCAGTATGTTTCTCGGCCTGTTAAATGCTTTGGTTGGTTCTACAGTTTATACCCTACATGGACAACATCTGCCGATCAAAAGTAATTGGCATCTTGGTTATATTTATTTGCCACCAGTGATTGCCATTGCGATTGCCGCTGTTCCTGGGATAAGAATAGGCAAAAAACTTATTAAGATGTTTTCTACTGTATGGGTAAAAAGGATTTTCTATGTGTATGTTTTAATTTCCGGTATTGTGATCATTGTCTCGCCCTAGTTGATAATATTTCGGTAAAAATATGCTTATAGGGGTATGATTTTCTTTTTAAAGCCTTATAATGATAAAAATTGTTTATTTTTCTTTTTATAAAGGTAGAAAAAATGCTTGTTGAATTCAGTGTCTCAAATTTTCGTTCGTTTAAAACAAAGCAAACGTTCTCTTTGTTAGCGACTAAACATAATACTAAAGAAACGATCAAAACCAAGTCAAAATC
>JBCCYM010000066.1:0-9865 GCA_039190005.1 Pseudomonadota bacterium | reverse complement strand
CGCGCGGGAATGACAAAAGATAAGCTAAAAATTGAGGCTAAACTAATGAAATTAACCACCAAAGGGCGCTATGCCGTGACAGCGATGCTGGATATTGCCTTGCATCAGGACAAAGGGCAGGTTTCTTTGGCTGATATTGCCGGTCGGCAAGGTATTTCTCAGAGTTATCTTGAGCAATTATCGGCAAAATTACGGCGGGCTGATTTATTGACCAGTGTGCGTGGTTCGGCTGGCGGTTATCTGTTAAGTCGACCGGCTGCCAAGATCAGTGTGGCGGATATTATTCTGGCAACCAATGAATCGGTTGATAACACGCAATGCGGTGGCGCCGAGAATTGTCATAATGGCTTGCCTTGTCTGACCCATGATCTTTGGGCGGATTTGAACCATACCATTAATGATTTTCTCACAGAAATTACCTTGGCGGATTTAATGAAAAAACCACAGGTTCAAAAGACAGCGCGACGTCAAGACCATTCTATGGAAATGGCTAAATTTCCTTTTATCACTAAAAAATCCTATGCGGCAAAAGAGGCTTTACGATGACACAACTCACCAATCTACCTATTTATCTTGATTACGCGGCAACAACACCGACTGATTTACGTGTCGCCGAAAAAATGACGCAATATATGACCACCACAGGTGTGTTTGGCAATCCGGCGTCGCGGTCACATAAATTCGGCTGGCAGGCGGAAGCCACGGTTGAAGAAGCGAGAAAGCAGGTGGCGACACTTGTTCATGCCGATCCACGCGAAATTGTCTGGACTTCCGGCGCGACCGAAGCGGATAACTTAGCGATCAAGGGCGCGGCGCATTTTTACAAGCGCAAAGGTAAACACATTATTACCTGTAAAACCGAACATAAGGCGGTGTTGGATACTTGCCGTAATTTAGAACAGCAAGGTTTTGAAGTCACTTATTTATCGCCGGATAGTGATGGTCTTATTGACCTTAATGTACTCAAAAATACCATACGCGACGATACCATTTTGATTTCAATCATGCATGTCAACAATGAAATTGGCGTTATTCAAGATATTGCTTCTATTGGCGCGATTGCGCGTGAACGTGGGGTAATTTTTCATGTTGACGCGGCGCAGAGCGCGGGCAAATTGCCGATCAATTTATCGGAGTTACCGGTTGATTTAATGTCCTTTTCCGGGCATAAAATTTATGGCCCTAAAGGTATTGGTGTCCTCTATGTGCGTCGTAAACCACGCATCCGTTTGGAAGCGCAAATACATGGTGGTGGTCATGAGCGTGGCATGCGCTCCGGCACATTGCCGACCCATCAAATTGTCGGCATGGGTGAGGCTTTTCATATTGCCGGTCAAGAAATGCAACAGGAATATAAGCGGATTAAAAAATTTAATGAAAAATTAAGACAGGGTGTAAAAGATATCGAAGCGGTGAAGTTCAATGGCGTGGCTGATCAATCTTATCCAGGTATTTTAAATGTCAGCTTCAACTACGTTGAAGGTGAATCCTTAATTATGGCGTTAAAAGACTTGGCGGTGTCTTCAGGTTCCGCTTGCACATCCGCCAGTCTTGAACCTTCATATGTATTGCGTGCCTTAGGGCTCGATGATGAATTGGCGCATAGCTCGTTACGTATTTCAATTGGTCGTTTCACCACGGAAGCTGAAATTGATTATACCATTGAAAAAATACATCAAGCGGTTGCAAAATTGCGGGCGATGTCACCGTTGTGGGATATGTATAAAAGTGGTGTTGACTTGAGTAAAGTCAACTGGCAAGGGCATTAATTCGTAATAGGAGAAAATTATGGCTTATAGTGAAAAAGTAATCGATCATTTTGAAAATCCGCGTAATGTTGGTTCATTGGATGAAAATGATCCCAATGTCGGTACCGGCATGGTAGGCGCACCAGCTTGTGGTGATGTGATGAAACTACAGATTAAAGTGGAAGAGGGGCGTATTGTCGACGCAAAGTACAAAACATTTGGTTGTGGTTCGGCCATTGCTTCAAGTTCTTTAGCGACTGAACAGCTCAAAGGTATGTCACTTGAACAAGCGCAACAAATCAAAAATATGGATATTGTTGAAGAATTATCACTGCCACCAGTAAAAATACATTGTTCAATTCTTGCTGAAGACGCGATTAAAGCGGCAATCAATGATTATAAGCAAAAACATAAACAAGAGGTCTAATCTTGAGTAATGACTGTCATATTCATTTGACGCCATCAGCAAGACAACATATTATTGAACAGTTGCAAGCAAGAGGGCGTGGGGTTGGTATTCGCGTCGCGGTGAAAAAAACCGGTTGCTCCGGTTTGGCTTACGTGATGGAATATGTTGACGATCCCAACGATGATGATTATGTGTCAGCCATCACGGATAGCGATTATGCTGTTTATGTTGATCCCAAAGCCTATCAATATCTCAAAAATACCACAGTAGACTATGTTAAAAGAGGATTAAATGAAGGGTTTGAATTTGTTAATCCCAATGAAAAAAACCGTTGTGGTTGTGGTGAGAGTTTTACTGTGTAATGAGCGTATGGTGTGGAAGATAAAAGACAACATATTGCAAGCAAGCCAGATTATTTTAACTTACTTAATTTGCCGGTTTCTTTCCAAGTCGATGTTAAAAATTTAGAACGACACTATCATTTATTGCAGCAACAAATTCATCCTGACCGTTTTGCCCAAGCCAGTGAATCTGAACGCCGTGTGGCAGTGCAATATTCATCGCTGATTAATGACGCTTATGATACTTTAAAACAACCGCTTAAGCGTGCCTTGTATTTATTGCAATATTATGGCGGTGATGACATTAATTTTGACCGCGATACCGTAAACGATTATGACTTTTTAACTGAACAGATGGCATTGCGGCAACAGCTGGCGGAAAATATAAATTTAGCTGAATTGGAACGTAAAGTGAACGTGCATCTTAAATTACTCTACACGAAATTGCATGCGCTTTTTGCGCAAACAACAATCGATACTAAAACAATTAAAAACGACATTATAAAACTGCATTTTTTTGATAAACTTAAGCGTGAGATACATCATCAAAAAAATCATAGTGGGGAGCTTTGATGACACTGCTGCAAATTTCAGAACCTGAGAATAAACCTATGTCAAAATCAGATAATGCCGCGAAACGCTTAGCTGTCGGCATTGATTTAGGAACAACGCATTCCTTAATCGCGTTAATGCAAGATGACGCGCCGAAAGTTTTAGCCGATGAACAGCAAAACCTATTATTGCCCTCGGTAGTGCGATATTATGATAATGATGTTGAGGTCGGTAAAACAGCGGCATACACAGACTCAGAGGATGCTATCAATACCATTTCTTCAGTCAAACGCTTGATGGGGCGTGGCAGCGCCGACATAAACGCGTTTCTAAGCAAATCGCCTAATGATATTATTGATCAATCGGGGATGCCAGCTTTTAATACGGTGGCCGGTGTTGTCAATCCAGTTCAAGTTTCAGCTGAGATCTTAAAAAAACTCAAGCAACGTTTGCGACAAGTTACTCAAGAAGATTTATACGGCGCCGTGATTACCGTGCCAGCCTATTTTGATGATGGTCAGCGACAAGCGACCAAAGATGCCGCCAAATTAGCGGATATTGATGTACTGCGTTTGATTAATGAACCGACTGCCGCAGCTCTGGCTTATGGTTTAGACAAAAATGAAGAACGCATTATTGCCGTTTATGATTTAGGTGGTGGTACTTTTGATATTTCCATTTTACATCGTCATCAGGGTATTTTTAAAGTATTAGCCACCGGCGGTGACACCGCTTTAGGTGGTGATGATTTTGATCAATGTATTATTGATTATATCCTGCAAAAGACTGACCAACAAAAACCAAACGCCTTGGTGTTGCGTCAATTACTCGATAAAGCACGTCAGGCGAAAGAGCAATTGAGTGATCATACTGGTGTTGATATAGATGGTATAACCTTGCAACGCCAACAATTCAATCAAATGATTGCGCCATTTATCAATAAAACATTGCAATTGTGTCGACAGGCGGTTAAAGACGCCGAGCTTAATTTACAGGATATAGACGATATTATTATGGTCGGTGGTTCAACACGGGTGCCGCAAGTTAAACAAGCGGTCGAGGCATTATTTGCTAAACCGGCGCTGCAAACAATTGATCCGGATCAAGTGGTTGCCATGGGCGCGGCAATACAAGCTGATATTTTAGCGGGTAATAACGCGAGCGGCAGTGAAAACTTATTATTGGATGTTGTGCCATTATCACTTGGCATTGAAACAATGGGTGGATTAACCGAAAGAATTATTGAACGTAATACCACCATCCCGATTATCAAAACGCAAGAATTTACCACCTTCAAAGATCAACAGACAGCGATGATGATTCATGTGGTACAAGGTGAGCGTGAATTGGTTCAAGACTGTCGTTCTTTAGCGCATTTTGAACTAAAAGACATACCGCCTTTACCGGCAGGTATGGCACGTATTCAAGTCACTTTCCAGGTGGACGCGGATGGCTTACTCAGTGTTTCAGCCATGGAAAAAACCACAGGCAAAAGCAGTCATATTGAAGTTAAACCTTCTTATGGTTTAGACGCGCAGCAGATGGAAACCATGTTGAAAGCGTCTTACCGTCATGCCGCTCAAGATATTGCCACTCGTGAACTGCGTGAATTACAGATACAAGCGGAAAGTTTACTTGATGCGGTACAACAGGCAGTTGCAAAAGACAAGGATTTATTAACAGCTGAAGAAGCCGACGAAATAGAAAAGCATTGTGCCGCATTGCAAGTCTTGCAACTAGGTGGTCGAGCGGTAGAACTGGCGCGAGCTATTAAAGCCTTAGATAAAAGCACGCAAGCGTTTGCTGAACGGCGCGTCAACCGTGAGTTAAAACGCGCCTTGCGCGGTCAGTCCATTATGGAGAATCGCGATGACTAAAATTAAAGTACTGCCTCATGCTGAATACTGTCCGCAAGGTGTGGAATTTGAAGCTGAAGCGGGCGAGACCGTTTTAGCCGCCTTAATGCGCCACGGCATTATTATTGAACATGCTTGTGAAATGCAATGCGCTTGCACCACTTGTCATGTTTATGTGCGTCAAGGCTATGACAGTTTGGAAACCGCAACAGAACAAGAAGATGAAATGCTTGATCGTGCTTGGGGACTTGATATGGATTCCAGATTAAGCTGCCAGGCAAAAGTAGGCGACCAGGATTTGGTTGTTGAAATTCCTAAATATACGCTTAATCAAGTGTCTGAGCGTAATTGATTATAGACATTAGAAAGATATTAGGCTATGCGACGCCGAATGAAATTTTTGGACATCAATAGAGTTGATATTTAAATTATATAAATGTGGCATATAACAAAGTTGACAGAATTGATTGGGATAAAGTACCCTATTATACAGGCACCAATGGCGGGTGGAGCAACAACTGCTGAGTTGGTTTCATCTGTTTCTAACGCTGGAGGGTTAGGCTCACTGGGTGCGGGTTATATGTCTCCTGATAATATTAGAAATGCGATAAAGAAAATTAGGTGCTTAACAGATCAACCATTCGCTGTTAACCTTTTTATCCCTCAATCTCATACAACAAGCTCGAAGAAGATGCAGATAGCTTGTAATGCTATCAAGCAATGTGCTGCTGAGTTGGCTGTTGAGGTAAAACCCGTTTCCGCGCCTTTTTGTCAGCTATTTGAAGAACAAGTACAAATTCTTATTGAAGAAAAAATACCTGTATTTAGTTTTACCTTTGGCATACCCTGTTCTGATATTATAAAAAAATTTAAAGACTTTGGTTCGATTATAATTGGAACAGCTACTACCGTAGACGAAGGAAAGTTACTAGAGAAAAATGGGATTGATATAATAGTGGCACAAGGGAGTGAAGCAGGTGGACATCGAGGAAGTTTCTTAGATGAGGCTGATAATTCGTTGATACCAATATCCACGTTAATCAATCAATTAAAAGAAAGCGTTAATGTGCCAATTGTTGCTTCTGGTGGTATTATGAATGGTCGCAAAATTGTTAAGATGCTTCATTCAGGCGCGTCCGCGGTACAGATGGGGACAGCATTTTTATGCTGTGATGAAACAGGAATCCATCCTCAATATAAGAAACTGCTACTAAAGCAGAAAAAAGATAATACAGTATTGACGAGAGCCTTTTCAGGAAAATTAGCAAGAGGTATCAATAATAAATTCATTACTTGTATGGCGGATGAATTAGCGTCTATTTTAGATTATCCAATTCAAAATAAATTAACTGGACAAATTCGACAGAAAGCAAAAGAAATAAATAATACTGATTATATGTCTATGTGGGCGGGTCAAGCTGCTTACTTGAGCAGAGATCTCAATGCAAAAAAGTTATTTAATGCTTTAATAGACGAAGCGGAGCGTTATTATACTGAAATTAATAAATTATGATTAATGAGGTAAATTGCATTCCTTCGACAAGCTCAGGGGCCGCCCTTCGACCTTTCGACCCTTCGACATGCTCAGGGCAAGCAGGCTTTCCTTAGACAAATTCAGGATAAAATTCAAAGAACAAACCATAGACATAAATATTTTCTTTGAAGCGCGTTAGGTATAGAATATTGGATAATAATTATTTTAAAAGGTAGAAGAAAAATCATTTATGGTATTTACTCATATTGATATTATCATCTTAATTCTGGCTTTTTTCTGGTCTGGCATAATTAGAACAGGATTAGGTTTTGGTGGTACTGCATTCATGCTACCAATTGCCTTATTAGCGGTAAATTCACCTTTAGTGATTATACCGATAATAGCCGTGCAACTATTGTTATTTTCGCTATTACATATTATTCAACACAATAAAAACATTGATTGGCGTCTTATTTTAAAACTCATAGTAATTCTATTAATTCCTGTCGGAGCAGGTCTTGCTGGTTTATTAACTATCCCAAATAAACTATTAATGCTGCTGGTTTACCTTATTATTATTTTCTATGCGATTTACTATATCTTTCCAAGAATCAGGGTTAAAGTACGCACAAAATTACTTGATTTTCTCATACTCTGGTTGGGTGGGTATATGATTGGCCTATCTTTAAGCGGCGGTGTTACTGTTGCGGCTGTGGTGATAAAATATTTTCCGAAAGAAAAATTAAGAGATAGTTTATTTGTTCTATGGGCGTTAATCGCGGCTTTAAAAATTATTGTTTTTCTTTCGCTTGGTGTAGCGTTCCATTTAAAAATGCAATTATGGCTTTTGCCCGCTGCTATTGCTGGACATTTCATTGGTTTAAAGCTGCATAAATATATACTGGTTAAGCAAGGAAGAGCATTTCATGTTATTTTAGGGAGCGCGTTACTCCTACTATCAGTATTGGGATTATTTAAAGTTTTCTATTAAACCTTAGAACCACTACGATTTTAAGGTTAAATGGTAAGCTTATTGTTTTTATAAAAAATTAAAAAGAAAACTAATAAAAACTTGTATGTGCCGGTTAAAACGATTAGTCTTTGAATCTATTTTCTTATTTTTAAATAAAAATGACAAACAACATTCGTAATATCGCCATTATTGCTCATGTCGATCATGGCAAAACAACATTAATTGACCAGTTGCTCAAGCAATCGGGGACCTTAGCACAGCGTACTCAAACCGTTGAGCGGGTGATGGATTCTAATGATTTAGAACGTGAGCGTGGTATTACCATTTTATCCAAAAATACTGCCATCCAATGGCAGGATTACCAAATCAATATTGTTGATACCCCTGGTCACGCCGATTTCGGTGGTGAAGTGGAACGGGTGTTGTCGATGGTGGATTCAGTATTGCTATTGGTTGACGCGGTTGAAGGTCCGATGCCGCAGACACGTTTTGTAACGCAAAAAGCATTTGATCAAGGTTTGCATCCTATCGTCGTCATTAATAAAATTGATCGTCCAGGCGCGCGTCCTGATTGGGTGCATAATCAAATATTTGATCTGTTTGATAAACTGGGCGCTACTGATGAACAGCTTGATTTTCCGATTATTTACGCTTCCGCTTTGCAAGGTTACGCGAGTTTTGACCTGCAAGTGCGTGATGGTGATATGCAGCCTCTTTTTAAATTGATTACTGAATCGGTGCCACCACCTCAAGTTGAAATAGACGCGCCGTTACAAATGCAGATCAGTTCATTGGATTATTCGACTTACACCGGTGTTATCGGCATTGGGCGTGTCACCCGTGGCGAAATTAAACGCAATATGCCAGTGATTATTCTTGATAAAGAAAATAAACAACGGCGCGGTCGTGTGTTGCAGGTGCTGCGTTATCTCGGTTTAGAACGTCATGAAGTGGAGAGTGCCGCCGCCGGTGATATTATCGCCTTAACGGGCATTGATAACTTACAGATTTCCGATACTATTTGCGATCCCAATCATCCTCAAGCTTTGCCGGCCTTAGTTGTTGATGAACCCACAGTGACCATGACACTGCAAGTTAATACCTCACCTTTTGCCGGGCGAGAAGGTAAATTTTTAACCAGTCGTCAATTGGGCGAACGTTTACAAACAGAACTCATTCATAATGTGGCTTTGCGTGTAGCGCAGGGGGACGACGCGGATAAGTTTAGGATTTCTGGTCGTGGTGAATTGCATTTATCCATTCTATTAGAAACCATGCGTCGAGAAGGTTATGAAATGGCCGTGTCAAGACCGGAAGTGATTACCAAAGTCATTGATGACAAACAATGCGAACCTTATGAATTTTTAACGGTTGACATTGAGCAGCAACATCAGGGTGATGTGATGGAAAAACTCGGCGCGCGCAAAGGGCAAATGACTGATATGCTGCCTGATAATACCGGACGGGTGCGTTTAGATTATATGATTCCCTCACGCGGTTTAATTGGTTTTCATACCGAATTTTTAACCACAACATCGGGTACGGGCATGATGCATCATGTGTTTGATCGTTATGACGTGGTCAAAGGTGGGGCGATTAAACATCGCAACAATGGTGTATTGATTGCGAACTGTGCCGGTAAAGCGACCGCTTACGCTTTATGGAATTTACAACAACGCGGTCGCATGTTGATCAAGCCACAAACCGAAGTCTACGAAGGCATGATTGTTGGTGTGCATGTGCGAGATAATGACTTAGTTGTCAATGTCACCAAAGAAAAACAGTTGACCAATATTCGCGCCGCTGGCAGTGATGAAAATATTCTATTAACACCGCCGATACAATTAAGTCTGGAACAAGCATTAGAATTTATTGACGATGATGAACTAGTTGAAATCACACCGCAATCCATACGCCTGCGGAAAAAATATTTAAAAGAACATCAACGACGTCGGGCATAAGATTCTTTTCTCCCATAATTCCCGCACCTCCCCGTCATTCCCGCGCAGGCGGGAATCCAGGAGAAAAATGTTTATGCCTGTAGTTTATTCATGAGCGATAACTTATCTGCATGCGTTTGGATTGCTGTTAAAAACTATTTCAATAGCTATTGGAAACATCAGCAATTTTGTTATACTCAACCTTCAAGAAAAATTTCTGGATTATTTCCTTTCTGACTTTTTTTGAGTAAGTCTTGGTAGATGTTTTCTATATTTTTTTGCTGATACCAACCTTATCGTCAAATAGAGATAGAAAATTTTCTAATTCCTGATTAAAATCGCTAAATAGATCTATCAATAATTCAAGTTTTTCTTTCATTTTTTTTCTACCTTGCTCTGAAAGAAAGTGTACAGCATATTCATAAAAAAATCTATGGGCTAAATAATTTCGACATTTTAAACATTTATCTGCTGTATCTATTAATTCTGTAAGTTGTGGAAAGAGGTCAGTTTCTTTTTTCAAATCACTGATTAATACTCCTATAGTTTTTTTAGATAATTTTTCTTGTATT
>JBCCYM010000065.1:0-10115 GCA_039190005.1 Pseudomonadota bacterium | reverse complement strand
CGGTTACATCAGTGCGTTGAATTGCATCATTGCGGTGCTAATAACACCGGTTGTGATCAGAATAAATCGGCATAGGCATATTTTTACCCATTTTACTTTTGCCTTGTTACTCTATGGTGTTGCTTATATTATATATGGGTTTACCACTTGCTTGCCTGTCATTATTGTCACGATTGTGATCTGGACTTGGGGAGAAACCATCTCCAGTGTGTATTTTAACGCCTTTATCGCCCGGCAGGAGCCGGCGACGATTCGTACGCAACTGTACGCGGCTGTTCCGGTTTTATTAACCTTAGGACGGGTGATTGGTGTGCCATTTGTTACCGTAGCGCTTAAATACCGAGGTTATTCATCGGCGTGGTTGAGCCTTGCCTTTATCGCTTTTGCCGGCATTTTTATGATTTATGTATTGAGATCTAAATTTACCCGTGCTTAATTATCTGAATCGTATTGCTTTTTAGTGTGTTCTTGCAGTAACTCATCAATAATGGCTGGATTTGCCAAAGTACTGGTGTCCCCGATTTTATCAATTTCATTATTGACAATTCTGCGTAAAATACGACGCATAATTTTGCCAGAGCGTGTTTTGGGTAGGTCTGAGGCGAACTGAATGTCATCAGGTTTAGCGAATGAGCCAATTTCCTGTTTTACCAGTTCCATCATTTCTTCTTTCAGTTTGTCATCAGGTTGTATGCCGGTTTTGACTGTGGCGAAAACATAGACGCAGTTACCTTTGATGTCATGTGGTACGGCGACAACTGCGGCTTCAGCAATATGTGGATGTAATACCAAAGCGCTTTCTATTTCTGCCGTGCCAATGAGTCGACCGGCAACATTGATAACATCATCAATACGTCCAATAATCCAATAATCACCATCTTCGTCACGGAAAGCGCTGTCGCCGGCAGTGTAGTAACCGGGATGCAATGCTAAATAAATATCGTGGAAGCGTTTGGGATCGCCGTATACTGTGCGCATCATGCCTGGCCAAGGTTTTTTAATCACTAAATGACCTTGCGCTTCACCATTGAGTTCCTCATTATCTTTGTTCACCAGTGCTGGCACAATGCCAAACATCGGCTGTGTCACCGAACCAGGTTTGAGCGATGTGGCGCCGGGAAGAGGGGTTAACATAATGCCACCAGTTTCAGTTTGCCACCATGTATCAACAATAGGGCAACGTTCTTCACCGACAACATGGTAATACCATTCCCAAGCTTCGGGATTAATTGGTTCACCGACAGAACCAAGTAAACGTAGACTTTGTCGTGATGTGGTTTTCACCAATTCATCACCTTGTCGCATCAGTGAACGAATAGCCGTCGGCGCGGTATAAAAAATATTGACTTGATGCTTGTCAATAACCTGCCAGAAACGAGAATAATCGGGATAGCTTGGCATGCCTTCAAAGATTAAATTCGTCGCGCCATTTGCCAGCGGTCCGTAGACAATATAACTATGACCGGTAATCCAACCAATATCAGCGGTACACCAATAGATATCACCGTCGTGATAATCAAACACATATTTGAAAGTGAGCGCTGTGTAAAGAAGATAGCCCGCGGTTGTATGTAAAATACCTTTAGGTTTGCCGGTTGAGCCGGAAGTATAAAGAATAAATAAAGGATCTTCCGCCTGCATTGGTTCTGCCGGACAGTCATCAGAAACTTTTTGCACAGCTTCCTGATACCAAATATCTCTATCTTTTTCCCAAGGTATTTCTTTGCCGGTGCGCTTAACCACAATAACTGTTTTGACATTTGGACTGCGCTGCACGGCGTAATCAACATTTTCTTTTAACGGCACTGTTTTGTTGCCGCGCACGCTTTCATCGGCGGTAATAACAGCGCAACAGTCGGCGTCGATAATGCGATTTTCCAGAGCTTGTGCTGAAAATCCACCAAAGACCACGGAATGTATGGCGCCAATGCGGGTGCAAGCAAGCATGGCCACAACCGCTTCGGGAATCATGGGCATGTAGATGCAAACACGATCGCCTTTTTTAATATTTCTGCTTTTTAGGACATTGGCAAATCGGCAGACCATTTGATGTAATTCTTTGTAGGTGATTTTAAAGCTGTTATTCGGATCATCGCTTTCCCAGATAATCGCGGTTTGTTCGGCTCGATCCGCTAAATGGCGGTCGACACAGTTGTAACAGACATTCAGTTCAGCGCCATCAAACCAGCGAATATTTTGTTCTTCAAAGGTGCCGCTAAATACAGTTTTCCAGGGTGTTATCCAATCTAAAAACTCTTCCGCTTTTTCTGCCCAAAAAGCCTCGGGTTGCGCTATCGATTTTTCATACATCGATACATACTGCTCACGATTAATATAGGCGTTTTTAATGATATTGGTTTTAGGTGGATAGATTTTGTTCATTTTTTTCTCTAATAATTACGTTAAGCTTTGAATTGAGTATGGAACGGATTTTAATAAAGGTCAAGTATTGAGTTGGGGTTATAAATTGATGCTGTTCACTGAAAAATGGCCTTGAAAAATAACCGATATGCCTATATTTTAATCATATAATTATGAGGAAAATACGATGCGTTTTGATAAATTAACCAATAAGTTTCAGCAGGCAATCGCTGAGGCGCAATCACTGGCTGTGGGTCAGGATCATCAGTTTATTGAACCTGTGCATGTGATGAAAGCCTTATTGCAACAGCAGGATGGGTCAGCGCGATCGCTGTTAAAACTTGCTGGCGCTGATGTCAATACATTAAATCTTGAACTGGATAAACTAATTGCCGGATTACCGAAAGTTGAGGGCGGGGATGGTAATGTCCATGTTTCCAGCGCGCTGAATGGTTTGCTTAATATTACTGACAAATTGGCGCAACAACGTCATGATCAATATATTGCCGGCGAGTTGTTTATTCTTGCCGCTGTCGATGATAAAGGTGAGCTTGGCAAGTTATTAAAAAGCGTTGGCGCCAATAAAAAAGCCATTGAGCAGGCCATTCAATCCATCCGTGGCGATAGCAATGTGAATGATCCCAATGCCGAAGACACGCGACAATCTTTGGCAAAGTATACCATTGATTTAACTGAACGCGCCCGACAAGGGAAACTGGATCCAGTCATCGGTCGTGATGATGAAATCCGCCGCACTATTCAGGTATTGCAGCGGCGCACCAAAAATAATCCGGTATTGGTCGGTGAACCTGGTGTCGGTAAAACAGCTATCGTTGAGGGCTTGGCGCAGCGGATTATTAATCATGAAGTGCCGGATAGTTTAAAACATAAAAAAGTATTAAATCTCGATATGGGATCATTGCTTGCTGGCGCTAAGTTTCGTGGTGAATTTGAAGAACGCTTGAAAGTGGTATTGAAAGATGTGGCTAAGCAAGAGGGCAATATCATTTTATTTATTGATGAGATTCACACCATAGTCGGTGCCGGTAAAGCCGAAGGGGCGATGGACGCCGGTAACATGCTTAAACCGGCGTTAGCGAGAGGCGAGTTGCATTGTATTGGTGCGACAACCTTGGATGAATACCGTCAATATATCGAAAAAGACGCGGCATTGGAGCGACGTTTTCAAATGGTATTGGTGGATGAACCCAGTGAGGTTGATGCCATTGCCATTTTACGCGGTCTCAAAGAACGTTATGAACTGCATCATGGTGTGCAGATTACTGACTCGGCTATTGTTGCCGCGGTGCATTTATCGCAGCGTTATATCACGGCGCGACAACTGCCGGATAAGGCCATTGATTTGATTGATGAAGCCGCCAGCCGCATTCGTATGGAAATTGATTCCAAGCCGGAACAAATGGATAAATTGGATCGTCGTTTGATTCAATTAAAAAT
Source organism: Pseudomonadota bacterium (assembly GCA_039190005.1). GTDB lineage: Bacteria > Pseudomonadota > Gammaproteobacteria > UBA12402 > UBA12402 > JBCCYM01. The sequence goes on along the minus strand of JBCCYM010000065.1, from coordinate 6,296 downwards.
CGAGCGTGAGGCATTGAAAAAAGAAAGTGATGAGGCGTCTAAGAAAAGATTGGCGGATATTAATGATACCATCAGTGAATTAAGCAAAGAATACAGTGATCTGGAAGAAATCTGGAAAACCGAAAAAGCGTCATTACAAGGGACACAGCAAGTTAAAGAACAACTGGAACAAGCCCGTTTTGATTTAGAAAAAGCCAATCGCTCCGGTGATTTAAGCCGCATGTCTGAATTGCAATACGGTAAAATTCCTGAACTGGAGAAACAGCTTGCCGCGGCGCAGAAAGGCGAAACACAACAGACTAAACTGCTGCGCAACCGTGTCGGTGAGGAAGAAATTGCTGAGGTTGTGTCCAAATGGACGCATATCCCCATCAGTAAATTGCTCGAAGGCGAAAAAGAAAAATTATTACACATGGAAGATTTTCTCCATCAACGTGTCATCGGTCAACATGAAGCGGTTGAGGCAGTTGCTAACAGTATACGGCGTTCCCGTGCCGGTTTATCCGATCCGGGTAAACCCATCGGTTCGTTTATGTTTTTAGGTCCAACCGGTGTCGGTAAAACGGAACTTTGTAAAGCCTTAGCAGAATTTCTATTTGATACTGAAGAAGCGATGTTGCGCGTGGATATGTCCGAGTTTATGGAAAAACACGCGGTTGCTCGTCTGGTTGGTGCGCCGCCGGGCTATGTCGGTTATGAAGAGGGCGGTTATCTTACCGAAGCGGTGCGTCGTCGTCCGTATTCATTAATTTTATTGGATGAAATTGAAAAAGCCCATCCCGATGTGTTTAATATTTTATTGCAGGTGTTAGATGATGGTCGCTTAACTGATGGACAAGGTCGCACGGTTGATTTCAAAAATACCGTCATCGTCATGACCTCAAATCTTGGGTCACAATTGATTCAGGAATTAGCCGGTGGTGATTATGACAGTATGAAAACCGCAGTTATGGAAGAGGTTAGTAAATATTTTCGTCCGGAATTTATCAACCGCCTCGATGAAACCGTCGTCTTTCATCCCTTGGCGCGCGATCAGATTCAAGCCATTGCCAGTATTCAGATTGATATTCTATCCAAACGACTTGCTGAGCGTGGCATTGGTTTAGAATTGGCGCCGGAAGCATTGGATTTATTAGCCAATAGTGGTTTTGATCCCGTTTTTGGCGCGCGACCGTTAAAACGGGTGATTCAACAACAATTGGAAAATCCGCTGGCACAGGATTTATTAATGGGTAAATTTGCTTCTGGTGATATCATAAAAGTAAGCAGAACAGACAAAGGTTTAGTATTTAATTCATAGGTAAGTTATTATGCAAGAAGAGAGTAGTCATACACCAATCATGCGTTTAAGTCGTTTGCGTCAACATGACAGTTTGCGTCGTTTAGTGCGCGAAACCATTCTGACAACTAACGATTTGGTCATGCCTTTATTTGTGAAAGCGGGTATTGATACAAAACGTGAAATTGCGGCAATGCCGGGACAATATCAACTGCCGTTAAACGCGCTTAAAGAAGAAGCCAAACAGATTTATAAATTAGGTATTCCCGCCATTATTTTATTTGGCATTCCCGATAACAAAGATCAGCATGGCTCGGATAGTTATAATAGTGATGGCATCATACAACGTGCGATCAATGAAATAAAATCAGCGGTGCCGGATTTAATGATTATCAGTGATATTTGTTTATGCGAGTATACCGATCATGGGCATTGTGGTGTGATGGATGAGGATCAAAACGTTGATAATGATAAAACGTTGACATTATTACAGAAGCAGGTCATCAGTCATGCCCGTGCCGGCAGTGATGTGATGGCGCCGAGTGGCATGATGGACGGCATGGTAGCCGCGATTCGTGACGCTCTGGATATGTCCGGTTTCAGTCGCATTCCGATATTGAGTTACGCGGCTAAGTATGCTTCTTCGTTTTATGGTCCATTTCGTGACGCCGCCGAGGGCGCGCCACGTTTTGGTGATCGACGTAGTTATCAAATGGATATTGCCAATGGGCGAGAAGCGTTTCGTGAAGTCGCGTTGGATATTGAAGAGGGCGCAGATATGATTATGGTTAAACCGGCATTATCTTATCTTGATGTCATTGCCAGAATACGCGACGCTTATCCGGAAATACCGTTAGCCGCTTACAGTGTTAGCGGTGAATACACTATGACCAAAGTTGCCGCTCAACAGGGGTTAATTGATGAGAAAGCCATCGTCATGGAACAACTGACTTCCATTAAACGTGCTGGCGCTGATTTTATTTTGACTTACTTTGCTAAAGATGTGGCGCAGTGGTTGGGGCAGTGATGTTGTAGCCTATCTGTCATTTCTGCTTTTTTCCCGTCATTCCCGCGAAAGCGGGAATCCAGGAGAAAAATGTTTATGCCTGTAGTTTATTCCCTGGATTCCCGCTTTCGCGGGAATGACGGGGGAGAGTGCGGGAATTATAAAAAATACAACTTCAACAATAACGCGAAGTAATCGGATAACGCCAATCACGACCAAAGGCTTTGGTGGTGATACGAGTCCCAGGTGGTGATTGGCGACGTTTATATTCATTATTGACCAGCATGGAAATTACTTTTCTTACCGTATCGGCGTCAAAATTCGCGGCAATAATCTCATCAATCCCCTGATTTTTTTCGATATAGCGTTCTAAGATTTGATCGAGTATGTCGTAGGGTGGCAAACTGTCTTCGTCTTTTTGTTCCGGCGCTAATTCAGCCGATGGCGGGCGACTTATGACAACCTCAGGAATAACCGGCGATATACGGTTACGATAATTTGCCAATCGATATACCATGGTTTTATACACATCTTTTAATACGGCAAACCCACCCGCCATATCACCATATAAAGTGCAATAACCCACTGCCATTTCACTTTTATTACCGGTAGTCAGGACAATGCGTCTTTGCTGGTTGGAAACCGCCATGAGCAGTAAACCACGCACACGCGCTTGTATGTTTTGTTGGGTAATATCATTGACATCGGTTTGGAATATCGTTTTTAACGATGGTAAAAATTGTTGGAATATGTCATCCATTGTGACCACATGATAGTCAATACCTAATGCCTGACTTTCAGCCAATGCCGCTTCATAACTGATCTTGCTGCTATAACGGGAAGGCATAAATAAAGCGCTGACATTTTCTTTACCCAGCGCGTCAACGGCAATGGCCAGTGTGAGCGCGGAGTCAATGCCGCCAGACAAGCCCAGTACCGCGCCCTTGAAACCGTTTTTACGCACATAATCGCCTGTGCCTAACACCAAGGCTTGATAAACCAAGGCTTCAAATGCGAGTGGCTTGGCAGGCGTTGGTGCCCTTGCCACGGTGCATTTACTTTTATTTTTTTCAAAGCACACGGCTTGTAATGCGCTTTGACAATGTGGTAATTTGGCGGCTATGTCGCCCTTACTGTCAATCACCATACTGTTGCCGTCAAATAATAATTCATCATGGCCGCCAAGTTGATTGACATAAACAATGGGAATGTTATTTTCGGCAACACGGTCTTGTAATATTTTGAGACGTTTTTTCGCGATTTGCGTTGAAAAAGGTGAGGCATTGAGCGATACTATCAGTTCAGCGCCCGCCTGTTTTGTTTTTGCCATTGGCTGTTGATGCCATAAATCCTCACAGATTAATAAGCCGATTTTATAGCCTTTTAAATCAATAATCACTGTGTCATTGCCAGGCGTAAAATAACGTTTTTCATCAAATACCGCGTAGTTAGGTAAGCATTGTTTTCTGTATTTGGCGATTACGTTACCATCGCGTAGCCAGGCGGCACTGTTAAAACGTTTTTGCTGTTGATTATTATCGTTAGCTAACTCAGGAAACCCGATTACCACATCAATAGCAGTGCTGTGTTTGGCAATTTCAATGATAGCTTGGTTAATGGCTTCATAAAAATCATCGTGGTACAACAAATCTTCGGGCGAATAATTGCACAGCGTCTGTTCGTGAAACACAATTAAATCAGCTTGATGCTGATCACGCGCTTGTTCAATGCTTGCGATAATTTTTTGACTATTGCCAATAATATCGCCGACAGTGAGATTGATTTGCGCGAGTGCGATTTTAAGTTTCTCTGACATATTTAATGTTTTTTAAGTTTTAAGCTATCACCGGACTTGCATGAAACGATCAGCTACGAGGCTTAATGGCGTAGATCACTTTCACGTAAGTCGCGTTCAGCAGATAGGAGTTTACAATGAAAGGCTACAGTTTACTAGAGTTTACCATCACGCTCAGTATTATTTTGCTGTTACTGTTATTTGCCGTGCCGGCATACCATGATTTGCGTCAGCACTATCAAGCGGATGTGGCAATCAATTATCTTCATCGCGGTATTTATTTTGCCAGAGCCGAGGCAATCCAGCGACGACAAATGGTGAAAATAAGCCCAGATGGCGCGTGGCAACAAGGAATGATTGTGAGCAGTAATCATGTTGTCATTAAACATTTTGCGGGTATAAGCGGCAAAGGCAAAATTACTTGGCGGGGGTTTCCTAATTATGATTATTTGCAGTTCACACCGCAGGGTTTTACCTATTATCAGAATGGCACATTTTCATATATCTCAGCTGAGAATAAAGTAATTAAAAAATTGATTATTAATCAAGCAGGGCGAATCAGAACTGAATCGGTTTGATTATATTATTAAAAGTTATACAGGAGTAGCAATGAGTAAAGAAATTACGCGGCATAATGACATCTTTTCCAAAATCATGGGCGATAGAGAAGTCGCTCGCGATTTTGCTAAGGCGTATCTGCCGAATCATATTAAAAAATATGTCAATTTTGACACACTCAAACTGTCGCGTTTGAATACCGAAGCGGTGAGTGATGATCTAAAAAAGCGAAATATTTCCGATGTGTTATTTGAGCTAGAATTTAAAGGTGACCCAGCTTTACTTTTATTTCATGTGGAACATCAATCGACACTGGATGATCTGACCTTATTACGAACAATACAATACGGAGCGACAGCCTTAATTGATTATAAGCGGATTCATAAGCGTGAAGCGATACCGCCAATTATTTCAATTATATACTATCATGGTAAGACACTTAGTAATCGTCACGCGACCAATATTGATGACTTGCCGATTGATGAAAGGTTTAAGTCATATTTATTTAACCCAATATTTGTTGATTTAAGTCAACGCAGTGATGAAGAATTGGCGAGGCATGGTCAAATGAGCGGTTTAGATTTATTGTTTAAACATGTGTTTGATGAGCCGACCAAAATATTGTTAGATAAGTTATTCAGATATTTGCGACGGAATAGTAGCGAAATACAGTACTATGCGTTAAAATATATTTTAGATCGATTTGACATTAATAAAGATCTATTACTCGAAGAAGCGTTAAAATATTTAGACCAGGAGGAAGTGATGACAGCAGCACAACAATTGCGAGAGCAGGGCATGCAACAAGGCATGCAACAAGGTATTCAGCAATGTAGGATCGGAATAGCGAGAGATATGCTTGCCGCAAATGAATCGATTGAGAAAATTGCCTATTATACGCGCTTGTCTGTTGATGAGGTTAAAAAACTAAAATAAATGAGAAACTTATACGTGATTACTCACTGCAGTCTATTTAATCTTCTCCCCCGAGTAGTATGAGTAATTTTACTTCCTCAACTTATTATTGACATACAAAATATTTGTTTTATGAGCTAAGCAAAGTATTGTTAGATAAGTTATTAAGATATTTGCTATATATTCATTATTAATTTCTTAGCTGTATCACTAGCAATATCTACTATAATTTCCCTAGCCATCTGAGCTGTCAAGGCACTTAATTTTTTAATGATTTTATTAAATCTAGCAGCGGATGATTTTACTTTTGGACCATCTTGCGATAGCTCAATCATGTCATGATGTAACTGATCTAATTCCCCACAAGACAACTTTTTTTCATCTTCTTTTATTACTTCGATAACACTCTCTATGGCTTTTTCAATCCAAGGGAAAGGTTTTCCACAATTATAACAATATTTCGGTCTTTCATAACTAATACTCAGTTTTTTTTCCATTAATGTTGGACTACTTAGCATTATTTTTTGCACAACAAATTCTTTCCTGCCACGTATTTCAATATTGCAATATGGACAATTTGCAATAATTTCTTCGCCGCATCTTAAGGTACTCCCCATTGTCTAGACCAAAAAATAGAAATTTATAGATACTAGCGCATAGTTTTTCCTCCGTTTTGAGTTATCCAAGAATCTGGATAGTTAATGAGATAAGTCTTATTTTTTGCTAGACTAAGATCGTTGTTG
>JBCCYM010000064.1:0-10705 GCA_039190005.1 Pseudomonadota bacterium | reverse complement strand
CCCCTACTACAGGCTCAGTTAAAAATCTATATAAAAACCACTGTAATACACATTTTTCTCCTGGTTTGTTCCCTGAGCCTGTCGAAGGGGCGCGGGAATGACAGGGAAATAATTTAATCTTAATTTTTCCGATCACGTATTTTTTCCATGGCCTGCATTTTTTCTTCGTCTATATCGCCAGTAATATAGCAACCATTCATGCAAGCTAAACACGGTGTTTTGATATCATGATGTCCACGACGTGTGACCGCTTCAACCAAATCATCGAGTTTTTGATAAAGTAGTTTGTCGACACCAAGATAGTCTCTTATTTCTTCAATGGTCTTATTGGCTGCCAGTAATTCTGATTTACAGGGTGTGTTAATGCCGTAAAAACAAGGGGAGATGATCGGTGGTGCTGCTGAAGCAAAATAAACCGATTTGGCGCCATGTTCTCTAATCATTCGAACAATTTCGCGACTGGTAGTTCCGCGGACAATACTGTCATCAACGATGAGCACATTTTTTTTTATTGATTTCTGTGCGTTGTGGCGTCAGTTTATAACGCACAAATTTTTTCCGTTGCTTTTGTGTTGGCATAATAAAGGTGCGGCCGATAAAAGGATTTTTGTATAGTCCTTCGGAATAACGCACCCCCAACTCATGAGCGAAAGATAAGGCCGCAGTATTGGCAGTAAATGGCGCGGGAATAACAATATCTGGCAAACAATCCGGATAGTTTTCTTGCCATTGTTTGGCAAGATTTTGTCCCATACGCAGACGTGAGCGATAGACGCTTACTTCATCAAGCTTGGCATCGGGACGAGCAAAATAAACATATTCAAACACACAAGGTGTGTGTGTGTTTGCCATAATCACCTTATGGTAGCATTGATTGGAGCGACTGCTAACAAACATTACTTCACCGGCGCCAATATCTTGTTGTTGTTGAAAATCCAGGGCGTAAAACATTGTTGGTTCTGAGGCGAAGATATAGTCTTTGCCACCATTGTCATTGTCACGTTCGCCTCTAACCAGAGGACGAATACCATGCGGATCGCGAAAAGCAATCATGCCGCGACCAGGCAGCAAGGCAATCACTGAATAACCTCCTTGACATTTTTGATATATCTTTTTGATAGATTTACATATTTCCTCAAACAATCCTTCATCGCTAATCTGGGGAGAGCAGTGTTGTAAATCATCCGCCAATAAGAATAACAAGGCTTCTGAGTCCGATGAGGACTGAAATGAATATTTTTTACCGATTTCTTCTCGTAATGCTTCCTGGTTAACAATGTTACCATTGTGCGCTAATATGAGCGGATAAGGTGTTGTTGTGACTAACGGTTGAATTTCTGACATACCATGATTACCCGCCGTTGGATAACGTACATGAGCGATACCAAGCCTGCCACTGAGTTGATCCAGATTATTGGTGTTGAATATTTCGCGTACAAGACCGGCATCACGTTTAATGTGAATTTTTCCGTTATCATCAGTAACCATGCCGGCAGCATCCTGCCCGCGATGTTGTAAATGAATTAGACTGTCATAAAGTTCGACAGCAACCGGCTGCTGACTGGCAATGGCAACAATACCGCACATATAAAATATAATACCTTTATTGCTATAAAAACGTAAGGATACACTGTTCTTGCCATTCTGTAAATTTTATTGTTACATTTAATTATTATATAATGATATACTGTTCACTGCCTTGGTGGTTTTAGAGTTAAACAAAAAAAATAGAAGAATATAATGCAATTATTTTTAGGTGTTTATGACACATTTTCAGCGATGGTGGTGGCAAAACGGCATCGTCATCTTTTTTTAAGCGGCTTATCGTATAGTGCCAGTCATGGTTTGCCAGATATTGGGTTTTTAACGTGGGAGCATGTGCTGACTCAGTCGGCAGAGATCATGCGTGCTTGTCCGGATTGTCGTTTGCTGGTAGATTTGGATGATGGTTTTGGCGGGCCGGAGATTGTCAGTCATGTTGTGAGTGAGTTGGAGCGTTTGGGTGTCTATGGGGTTGTGTTAGAGGATCAAAAGCGGCCCAAACGATGTGGGCATTTATCGGGCAAACAAGTAGTGCCATTGACGTCGTATTTAGAAGTATTAGAACAAGTGCTGGCAGTGCGACAAAATTTATTTGTGGTTGCAAGAACAGATGCGACTGATGAGGCAGAAATAGCCAAGCGTGTTCAAGCTTTTGGTCAATTAGATGTGGATGCGATTTTGGTGGATGGTATTAGCATGGCAAGGTATCAACAGTATAAGGCAATGGTGAAAAATAAACCTTTTGTGTATAATTATATTGTCGGTGGTCGGAGTGAAGCGATAAAGGATGATTGTGATATTGTTTTCATGAGTACAGCATGTTTATCGGTGGCTGCTCAGGCAATAGAGCAGATGGTGGAGACGGTGGAGGCCGGTAAGCATGATGAGATCGGGGGGTATTCGTTACCGATGATTATCAGTTTAACAGAACAACATTTTCATAAGAAGACAGTATGACAAAGCTAAAAGATTTACATCAGGTGGTAAAAGCATGGGCACAGTGTGAAGATGTTGCCATTTGTCAGGGGGATGTATCGCTGCGTTATAAAGATATTGTGGCATTATTTGATTATTTGACTGGCGACTATTTTGCCGATATCAAGGATGGATCTCGCATTGCCCTGGTGTTGCCAGAAGGCGTGAGTATGGCGACAGTGCTGATGTATAGTTTTCAGCGCTATGCTGTGTTGCCGTTAACAACCCGCTATTTATCTGAGGAATACGCGTCTATTTTAAGAGATTTTAACATCGAGTATGTGTTAAGCTCAACAGCGCTTGCTCATGAGGAGTTAAAGGCGGCTTGTCAAACAGTGAATATCCCACTGATAGTGATGCCGCCAGTAGAAGCGATTTGGACATCATTAAAAGATGGCACGGCGCAGCCTAAAACGAATCAGACTAAAGCCCTATCCGATAAAGCAACAGGGCAATTGTTATTGCATACATCGGGCACAACAGGCAAACCAAAGCGTGTTGTATTGCGTGTTGAGCAATTGATGGCCTCGGTTGAGGATATTCAACAAAGCTATGGATTGACAAGTGCCGATAGAAGTTTAACCGTGATGCCACTTTTTCATATTCATGGCATTGTTGCCGGTTTGCTGACGCCGTTATTGACTGGTGGTAGTTTGGTATTGCTGGGGCAGGGTTTTGATGTTGTCGCATTTTATGAGGCGTTAAAGCGATATGCACCGACATGGTATAGCGCCGTGCCGACAATGCATCACTCGATAGTCCATTATGCCCAGGCGCGTCATCCAGCTAAAATAGCGCATACACTACGCTTTATTCGTTCCTCATCGATGGCATTGCCGCAAGTGATTGCTGATGGATTGCGTCAATATTTTGCCGTGCCGGTGTATCAAGCCTATGGGATGACTGAAGCGGCGCATCAGATTGCCACCCAACAGAAAGATTGTCCGAACACACCTGCTTCAGTGGGGTATCTGACCGGTGTGACAGTACAGATACGCGATGAGGCGACCGGCAAACCTTTGCTCGCAGAGGCGAAAGGTGTCATATGGATATGCAGCCGTCATGTGATCGCTCATTATGAGGGCTTAAAGCCATCTGAGTCTGGTGTTGATTCGGCAGGTTTTTTCAATACAGGTGATATTGGTTACCTCAGTGAGGCCGGTGAGTTATTTATTGTGTCTCGTATCAAGGAGTTGATCAATAAAGGGGGCGAGAAACTGTCACCGGTTGAAATTGAGGAAGTGCTGTTGACTCATCCCGCAATTGATCAGGCAGTGTGTTTTGCGCTAGAAGATGCGTACTACGGCGAAGATGTGGGCGCTGCGGTGGTGTTAAAAGCCGGAAAACAAGCCAGTGAAGCGGCGATGAGAGAATATGTGGGGTATACGCTGAGTCAAGCGAAAATACCACGGACAATTTATATACTCGATCAACTGCCCAAAGGCCGAACCGGTAAATTACAGCGTATCGGTTTAGAGGCGCGGTTAAAAAAAAAGATTGTGCCAAACTAAATCTGTCGATTGAGACCATCAAAGCGCAGCTTCATACCCTTTGGCAAGCTGATTTACAACTTGATGCCATAGACGGTGATAGCAGTTATTTTAAACTTGGCGGCAGCAGTATTACTGCGATTCGATTATTAAATACGCTCAACGAGACCTATAAGGTGGCATTGGATTTAGGGATATTATTTACCTATCCGAGCATTAATAAGTTAGCTAACTTTTTAACAACCGAAGCGACAGCTCGAACCAGCATTGTACTCAAGCCCGTGCGATTAACAACGGCACAGGCGCATGTGTTGACATTTGGACAACAACAACAGCTTTTTCTCTATGAGTTAGATCGCAGTAGCTATGTGTATCATCTCCCAATTTGTTTTGAGTTGTGTCCGCGAGTAGACCTTTCAAAGTTAAAGCATGCTATTCTGGCATTATTAACACGTCAAACCGTATTGAGAACCTGTTTTAAAAAAACTAAAACAGGGACTTATTATCAGCAGCTGTGCGATGTTCCTCAAACAGTTGCTTATCATGAACTGACTCATAGAACCGAATTTGATGAAGGACTGCGTGAGGCCTATCACAAGCCCTTTAATTTGCAAGATGAGTTACCTTTACGTGTTGGTATTTATAAAGTAGAACAACGTCGGTATCTCTCTTTTGTTATTCACCATATTGCTTTTGATGGTTGGTCGCGGGATGTCTTGATTGATGAATTAACCCATTATTATCACGATGTGAATCAATGTCAGCCATTAGCAGTAACCGTACAAGACGTTGCCTGTTGGCAGCGTCGTCATTGGTCAGAGGATCGGGAACGCCATATACGTTTTTGGCAGTCGTATCTGGATGGCTATGAACCCTTGACTATATCGACAGATTATCCACGTTCGACATCGTTGTATACTGCTGGCGCCGCGCATGATATCCAGTTGTCGAAGCCATTATCACGGCAGTTAAGAAAACTGTCATTTGCCATGGACAGTTCGCTTTATAGTGTATTGTTATCAGGATTTATGGTGTTACTTGGTCGCTATGCCGGTCAAGAGGATGTGTTGATTGGGACATTAATGAATAGTCGTACAGAGAAAGCGATGGAAGCGATGATGGGATTTTTTGTCAACAGTTTGCCGATACGTGTTTGTTGCCATCCAGAGGGCAATATTGGCGATATGATTGGCGAAGTGACTAAAATCGCTGGTGAAATTTATAGCCATCAACATGTGCCTTTAGAGGAATTGCTCGATGTCTGTCATGTGTCGCGTGATCTTTCGCAGCATGGGTTATTTCAACACTTATTTAGTGTGCAGTCATTTGGACAATTGCATGCGACAAATGATGCATTATTAAAACGGTATTATCAGCAAGCACAACCGGAAAACGATGAGGTGGCACGATTTGAGTTAACTTGTCTTTGGGATGATCGTGCTGAACAACTGAGATGTTGTATAAACTACGCGACGGACTTATTTAAAGCGGAGACAATAGTACGATTGGGGCAGCATTATGTGTATTTGCTGGAACAGTTTGTGACGTTTCCCGAGAAATGCTTAAAAGACTATCAATTCGTCACGGCGGAAGATTATCAGAGAATTATATACCAATGGAATGAGACAGATAAACCTTACCCAAAAGACAAGACAATTCATGCCTTATTTGAAGCACAGGTGAAAAAGACACCAGCGCATATTGCGGTAGTCTATGAGGATAAACAGCTCACTTACAGGGCGCTTAATCAGAAGAGTAATCAATTGGCACGATATATTCGTAAGACTTATAAGCAAGTCACGAAGCGCATGTTACAAGCAGATACCTTAATTGCCTTATGTGTGGATCGAAGTTTAGAGATGATGATTGGTATCTTAGGTGTGCTCAAATCGGGCGGTGCTTATGTGCCGATTGATCCAGAGTACCCAACAGAGCGCATTAAATTCATGTTGGATGATACCCAGGCAGAATTATTATTAACACAATCACATTTGCAGGAAAAACTAGTTGAAACATTTAAGCAGTGTCAGTTAATTGCTTTGGATGCCGAGCCATATTGGAAAGAAAGTAAGCGTAATCTTACTCATAAGTATTATTCGCATGATTTAACTTATGTAATTTATACCTCTGGGACAACCGGACAGCCGAAAGGTGTGATGATTGAGCATCGTAGCATTGTGTCTTTAATTAAGAATAATACATTCATAACTATTGGATCAAATGACACATGTTGTCAGCTGGCTAGCCCAACTTTTGACGCATCCATTTTTGAAATTTGGATGGTACTATTACATGGCGGCAAACTTATTTTACCAGTTTCTGATAAAAATGAGGCGATAATACAGATAAAGCAATTAATTACAAAGCATGCTATTTCAGTGTTATTTTTAACACGCGCTTTGTTTGATGGTCTGTATATACAAGATAAAAATACTTTTTCATCATTAAAGTATCTTTTAGTTGGTGGAGAGACATTGACATGGTCTTTAATGCGATCATTGATGGATCAATCGTTTCGACCACAATATATTCTAAACTGTTATGGTCCGACAGAGAGCGCGGTATTCACAACAACATATGATTGCGATGCGTTGGAGGGCAAAATTGAGCCAATAGGTAAACCAATTAATACACGTAAAGTTTATGTGCTGGACCGTTATTTACATCCTGTACCAATTGGTGTCATTGGCGAGTTATACATAGGTGGCGCAGGTTTGGCACGAGGCTATTTGAATCGAGAAGGATTAAGCAAAGAGCGATTCATAGCGAATCGATTTGCGACGACAGCGGATAGAGCGAAGGGTTATACACGCTTGTATAAAACAGGTGATTTAGTACGTTGGTTGCCGGATGGGAATTTAGAGTATATCGGACGAAATGATTTTCAAGTGAAAATCAGAGGCTATCGGATAGAATTAGGTGAGATCGAGCAAGCGTTATTGTCTGTTAAAGGTATTCAACAGGTTTGTGTGATAGTGAAACAGCACGAGACAGCGGTTGGAAAGCAGGATTATTTAGTGGCTTACTATGTGGCTGATAGGAAAGGTAAATCAATCGAGGTATCAACATTAAGTACAGCGTTACGTTCAAGTTTGCCGGAGTATATGGTGCCAAGTGTATTTGTACCATTGGAGTCGATGTCATTAACGGTGAATGGGAAACTAGATCGACGAGCATTGCCGGAACCCGTGTTTAAAGGCACGGGTGTGGCATCAAATGATGAATTGCCACACACAGTGCTTGAGATCACACTTTGTGAATTATGGGCGTCAGTGTTAGGTGTTGAGCAGGTTGGACGACAGGATGACTTCTTTAGTTTGGGCGGTAACTCGATTTTAGCCATTCAAGCCTGTCATCAGATGAGTGAAGTGTTGGGTACAGAAATAGCGGTAGCGGATTTATTCAAGTTAAAAACAATTGCAGCCTTGATGGGAATTTCGAGATCGAAAGCGGAACAAATTGTCATACCGATGTGTGACGCAACACAATGTGAATTATCGTATGCACAGGAACGCTTATGGTTTATTGAGCAATATGAACAGGGCACAGATGCCTATCATATTCCGTTATTATTGGCACTTGATAGTCATGTAGAATTACCGTATGTCGAGCAGGCATTACAGTGGATTGTTGAGCGCCATAGTATTTTACGTACTTTAATCAAACGAGATTTATCAGGGAACGCCTATCAAGAGATTTGTGAGGCACCGCTTGAGATCACACATCAGATTGGATTGTCAGTAGCTGTATTTAAAGCAAGGTTAAAAGAGGCTATCCATGAGGTGTTTGATTTAGAGGCCAGTTACCCGATACGTGTGGTGTATTATGAAGTAGGTAAAGCAAAACACGGATTAAAACGCTATGTGTTATTGGTAATCCATCATATTGCATTTAGTGGTTGGTCAATAGAGCTTTTAATGTCAGAGTTGGAGGCAATCTACCATGGGTATTGTGAAAATACAAAACCAGTTTTACCAGAGTTGCCAATACAATATAAAGATTTTGCAGTATGGCAGCGAAGTTATTTAGAAGGTAAGGTCTTGGCAGAACAGTTGGATTATTGGCAAACATGTTTGCAGGGGATAGAGCCATTGGCATTGCCGACAGATTATCCAAGGCCAGCTCGGATAGATTATAGAGGCGATGAAGTGGAATTTTGTCTTAATGAGGACGCATCAACACGACTGAGACAATTAGCACGGGCAAAAGGTTGCACTCTGTATGCAGTGTTATTGAGTGGATTTTACATATTATTATATAAATATACCGGTCAATTAACATTAGTGATGGGGACACCAATAGCAAATCGCCATTACGCCCAAGTTGAGAAGTTAATAGGATTTTTTGTCAACAGTTTGGTGCTGTTGCAAGAAGTAAAACCAGATCAAACAGCAGACAAGTTTATTGAGTTGGTGCATCAAAATTTAACAGAGGTGCTATTGCATAAAGATATGCCGTTTGAGAAATTAGTAGAAGCATTAAAAATCAACCAAGATCCGAGTCAACATCCTTTGTTTCAAGTGATGTTCAGTGTACAGGATTTTGATTTGCACGAATCACGTTATTTTAAGCAAGCAGCGATAGATATCGAATATCATGTAGCGAAATTTGATCTAAGTGTGATGCTATCAGAGCAAGGGAGATGTATTAAAGGAGCGTTTAATTATGCGACATCCTTATTCAAAAAAACAACAATAGTACGGATGGTAAAGCATTATGAGTATTTGCTAACACAATTAGCAGAGAATGCCGAGCAAGCGATAAGTGCATATCCGATATTGATGCCGAAAGAATATCAGAAGATCATCTATGAATGGAATAAGACAGATAAACCGTATCCAAAAAATAAGACAATTCCCGCTCTATTTGAAGCCCAGGTTAAAAAAACACCAGAGCATGTTGCGGTGGTGTATGAGAATAAACAGTTAACATATAAGGCGCTTAATCAGAAGAGTAATCAATTAGCACGATATATTCGTAAAACCTATAAACAAGTCACGGGAAGTATGTTAAAGGCAGATACCTTAATTGCTTTATGTGTGGATCGCGGTTTAGAGATGATAATTGGTATCTTAGGTGTGCTCAAAGCGGGCGGTGCTTATGTGCCGATTGATCCGAATTATCCGCTGGCGCGAATTAAATTCATGCTAGAAGATACGCAGACGAACGTATTATTAACACAGTCACATTTGCGAGGAAAACTGGCTAAAATGTCTAGGCAGTGTCAGTTAATTACTTTGGACACGCAACCCTATCAGAAAGAACACAAACATAATCTCACTCATAAACATAACGCGCATGATTTAGCTTATGTGATTTATACCTCTGGGACAACCGGACAACCAAAAGGTGTCATGATAGCGCATCATAGTATGATTAACCTTGTTTCTAATCAGATTGATTTACTTCACATCAGTAAAAATAGTCGTATTCTTCAGGTGGCTTCTTTGAGTTTTGATGCCATGATTTGGGAAATATATTGTACACTTATTTGTGGTGCCAGGCTGTACATTTGTAGTGAAAAAATCAAGCAAGATACTAATACCTTAGCTAATGCGTTAAAAACCAAGCAGATATCGATAGTGATGTTGCCACCGGCATTGCTGAGCACATTTGAATTAATTGATGCGCCGGCATTAAAGACATTAGTAGTTGCGGGCGAACTATGCCAAGAGAAAATCATGCGATTACAATCACAGTGTTGTCAGATAATTAATGCTTATGGTCCAACGGAAAGCACAGTATGCGTATCTGCACATGATTATCAGCCAGGTGATTTAAACACAAATATTGGCAAGGCATTAAGTAATGTAACACTTTATGTTGTTGATAAACATCAAAAACCAGTGCCGATAGGTGTGATTGGCGAGTTATACATAGGTGGCGCAGGTTTGGCGCGAGGTTATTTGAATCGAGAAGAATTAAGCAAAGAGCGATTCATAGCGAATCCATTTGCGACAACAGCAGATAAAGCAAAAGGTTATACATGTTTATATAAAACAGGTGATTTAGTGCGTTGGTTGCCAGATGGGAATTTAGAATACATTGGACGAAATGATTTTCAAGTGAAGATCAGGGGGTATCGGATAGAATTGGGTGAGGTTGCGCAAGCACTTTTGTCAGTTACAGGTATTCGACAGGCCTGTGTGATGGCAAAGCAGCGTGAGACAGTAGTTGGGAAACAGGATTATTTAGTGGCTTACTATGTCACTGATAAAAAAGGTAAATTAATCGAGGCATCAACATTAGATACAGCATTGCGTTTAACCTTGCCGGAATATATGGTGCCAAGTGTGTTTATACCATTAAAGGCAATGCCATTAACGGTGAATGGGAAGTTAGACCGAAAAGTATTATCCAATATGAAATTTAAGTATGATGAGAAAAATTATATTGCGCCGCGAGATAAATTAGAAACACGTTTATGTTCGATTTGGAAAACAGTTTTAGCTATTAAGCGAATAGGCATTAATGATGATTTTTTCTGTGTAGGCGGTAATTCGATTTTAGCTATTCAGCTTATTTATAAATTAAATAAAGCACTGTCGGTTCAATTAAAAGTGATTGATATTTTTACCCATAAAACAATTAAGCAATTAGCTGCCGTGATTAGAAAAGCAGATAATGCTTATCAAACTATTCATTTATTAAATCGCTATCAAAAAAATAAGCATTCAATTTGGATGGTTCATCCTGGT
>JBCCYM010000063.1:0-10743 GCA_039190005.1 Pseudomonadota bacterium | reverse complement strand
TGTGAATTGAAAGGCTGCTGCCGCCATTATATGCTTGCTTGTAATCGAATGCATCTGTATAAATTGGATTGCTGATAATGATTGGTAAATAATCTTGAAGACCAATATCATACCAGTTATGTACAGTTTCACTTAATCCACCAAAATTAGCGGGAATACCGTTAACATAATAATCTAATCCTTTCCCAGTATTGAAACTCGTTGCGAATAATGTGCCATCACTCAACATTGGATGTGGTAAAGCACGAGGAGATAAGCTGCCTGCTTTTGCAGCCATTGACCAAAACGCTTGCACATTATTGTCTTGTTGAGCTGGGTTTGGTAATTGTGTAAGCTCTTTGGATGTGCCATCAATAATGGTATTAAATGGCCATTCCATAAACGAATTTCCCCATGATAGAGCGGTACTGATACAGTAAGATTGTTGATTCCACAAACAAGGGCGACCGTTGCCTGCTCCATTGCTCCAAATATTATTATTTTCATATTCTGCTTTATAACCTGGAAAACCTTCAGATATGGCTTGAACTACAGTATTATCTTTCGAAACGGTTGGTTGTGTTGCCCGATCATTGCTCCAATCTTGCATATCAACAAAGACACTATCAGCTACTTGTGTTTCTGTACTGTTTTCATTATCCATCAAAAAGTCTGATTTTAGATTGTCAAAGCTATACCATTCTATCGCTACATTATGATCGCGCATATACTGCAGAAATGATAGTATGGTGTCGGAATCGAAATAAAAAGGTGTTTGTTCGACATCAATAAAGTAGCCATCTACCTTATATTTTTCGCTAATTTCAATCAATTGGTTAGCTAGGGAATTTTCAGCTTGTGGCGATGTAATCAGGTTATTAAATATTTGATTATCTTCTGATGTATCATAAAAAAACAGTGTGCCAAAAACTTGTGCGTTACGTTTGTGTGCAGTAGTAATTAAACTGGGACCTGGTAGAAGTAACTGCCCTTCTTGATCAGAACCACCAAAAATAATCACTTTGCTGATATATTCCCAGTGTTCTAATAAATCAGCGTAAAAGTAATGATTAGGTGTGCTGTAGACAGTTGATAAAATACTTTGTGGTTGCATGTTGGTGGGGGTATGGCTGGTGTCTTTTGAAACTGAGACAACAATTCTTTTTCCTACGTAAGGTGTGCCACTAAACGGCGTTAAATTTTGATAAGCTGGTAAAAAATAGTTAATATTGGCAGCAGTATCAGTGTTACTAAGTTTGGGACCGCTACAACCACTTGTCGTCTGCCCATTGCTATCAGTTAGACACCAATGTGCCTCACTATATGGAGTTAACTCAGCAAATACAATATGATCGATAGATATTGAAAGTGTAAGAATAAAAAACACTAAAATTGATTTAGCAATATTAATTTTATTCATCTTATTTCCCCTATTATTTACTACTGTTATTATTTACAGTTACAATTTATAATACGGGAACATAAAAGTCAATTTATTTTTTACGTAATACTTTTAAGTTTTTTCTGTTGATAAAGAAACGGATGAATCCGATCAAGAGGTGATAGATAATGATTGAATCACATTTGCCAGACAATCGACATGGGCGTTACTGTCGTTAAGCGCGGGAATATAATTTAGCGTTTTGCCACCAGCTTCCTGAAAAACTTCTTGATAACTCTGCGCGATTTCTTCCAGAGTTTCCAGACAATCAACAGCAAAGCCTGGACAGACAATGTCGACATGATCGATCCCATCGGTTGCCAGTTTTTTTAATACCTGATCACAGTAAGGTTGCAGCCATGTTGCCGGTCCAAAGCGTGATTGGAACGCTAATTGCCATTGTTGTTGGCTTAAGCCAAGTGCGTCGGCAATAAGTTGAGCGCTGGTCAGGCAGTGTTCATAATAAGGGCTGCCGCGATCGACACATTTTTGTGGGATGCCGTGAAATGAGAAAATCAAATGTGGATGCTGGCGATATTTGCTAATTTGTTGTGCCATTGCGGTGATATAAGCGGGATGATTATAGTAGTCACTGATGCCGTAGAGTTTGACATTTTTATCCAGTGTTTTACTGAGTTGTCGACAGTGTAATAGGCTGGAACCGCTGCTGGCTTCGGCGTATTGTGGATACATCGGTAACACAATCAGTTTTGTGGTTTTGCTTTGTTTAATATATTCAAACGCTCGCGCTAAATCTGGTTTGCCGTAACGCATGGCCAGGATGACTTGTAGATCATTGGTATGGTAGTGTTGTTGCAGCTGATCTTGTAATTTATCCGCTAGTTTTTGACTGTAAACCAATAAAGGCGAACCTTCCGCTAACCATATTTTTTGATATAAGCGTGCCGATTTTGCCGGTCGTGTTTTTAATATGATGCCACGCAAAATGGGTTGCCATAAGAGACGTGGCAGATCAACCACACAGGGATCGGATAAGAATTCCGCCAGATAGGTTTTAAGTGCCGAGGCAGTGGGGGCTTCAGGTGTACCCAGATTGACCAGTAGTATTGTCAGCATAAATAATATACGAGTTTTGCATTTTATAGCATTTCCCCGTCATATCCCACTTCTTTCTCTGTCATTCCCGCGAAAGCGGGAATCCAGGATTACTGCCTTCGCGGGAATGACAGGTTGTTAAAAATAAAATTATTGCTTAATTTACTGGACGATTGCAACAAATAACTGCATTATTATCAGATATTCGTCAAACCGATTGAATTAGTCGAAATTATGCGCTTAGAAAAAATAAAGCTATCCGGATTTAAGTCATTTGTTGATCCGACAACCGTGGTATTTCCTGGTAATCGTATTGGTATTGTGGGTCCGAATGGCTGTGGTAAATCAAATGTTATTGACGCGGTGCGTTGGGTAATGGGGGAGAGTTCGGCGAAATATCTGCGTGGTGAAGCCATTGCCGATGTCATTTTTAATGGCTCAACGGCACGTAAACCAGCCGGTAAGGCGTTGATTGAAATGGTATTTGACAATAGTGCCGGTAAAGTCGGCGGTCAGTATGCCAATTACAGTGAAATTTCAGTGCGGCGTGAGTTAGAGCGCGATGGGCAGTCGGATTATTATCTTAATGGCGCGCGTTGTCGTCGTCGTGATATTATGGATGTTTTTCTCGGCACCGGTTTAAGCCCACGCAGCTACGCGATTATCGAGCAAGGGATGATTAATCGGGTCATTGAATCAAAACCACAGGAATTACGCGTCAATTTTGAAGAAGTCGCCGGTATTGCTAAATATAAGGAACGGCGGCGTGAAACTGAAAATAGAATTAAACACACCCGGGAAAACTTATCCAGAATCAATGACTTGCTCGATGAACAAGGCAAGCAGATTGATCGCCTGCGTCGCCAGTCACGTTCAGCTGAGCGTTACAAGACCTTGAAAGCGGAGGAGCAGGTCTACAAAGGGCAGCATTTAGCCATTCGCTGGCAACAGCTTGATGATGAGATACAAAAAGGTGATCGTTTGTTAAATGAGGGTGAGGTATTATTGGAATCAAAGCTTGCCGATCAGCAGTCGATCGATACCGATTTGGTTAATTTGCGCGAACAGCAACATGACACCGTACAACAACTCACCGACGCGCAATCAAAAGTATACCAGGCGGGGACTGAGATCACCCGTTTGGAACAGCGCGTTCAGCATGAAAAATCACGGCAGGAAACACTCAATACCGATATTAATCAGGTCAAACAAGCATTGACGGATACGTCGCAGCGCATTGTCAACGATAAAAATCAGCTTGATAACTTGCGGCAGGCGCTGGCACAATTAACACCACAGCTGGAGCAGACACGCCAGCTTGATCAGCAGGCGCAACAGGCGCGTATCGCGGCGGAACAGGATACCCATCGCTGGCAAGAAATTTGGGATGACTTTAATCATTGTTCCTCACAAACCAGTAAAACAGTTGAAATTGAGCAAACACGAATCAGTCATTTAGAGCAGCAGCATCAACATGCCAGTGAACGCTTGCAACAGATTGACCTTGAACAGCGCGCGGTTGACTATCAGCAGTTGGAACAAGCGCATCAGGTATTGACTGAACAGATACAGGCCGCGGAATTACGCTTGCAGGAAGAAGAAGATACATTACAAGATTTGCAGCAACAACAGCAGCAACAACGTCAACGAAGTCAGCAGGCGCGTGATCAGCTGGCGCAGCAACGGGAAACCTTACAAACCCTGCGCGGACGATTAGCGTCACTGGAAACCCTGCAACAATCGGCATTGGGTAAAAGTGAAAAGCAGATGAACTGGCTGAAACAGTGGCGCTTAGCGGATAAATTGCGCTTGGCGCAATGTCTTGAAATACAAGAAGGTTGGGAGTTGGCCGTAGAAGTGGTGTTAGGTCAGTTGCTTGAGGCGATTTGTATTGAAGGTAACGAGCCGCTACAGGACATTATCAATGGGTTTGACTCCGGACGATTAATGTTATTGGTAGCGGGTAAACCACAACAACCGAGCGCGATGGATGGTGAGCGTTTATTGGATAAAATCAAATCATTCGTGCCGGAGATTCAGCCATTGTTAGCGCATGTGTATGTAGCCAATAGCTTTGATCAGGCAATGCAGTTGCGACAGCGATTACAAGCGCATGAATCCGTGGTATGTCAAGATGGCACTTACTTTGGTAAGCATTGGCTATGTGTGTTTAAACCAGGTGATAATAAGGTTGGTATTCTACAGCGTGAGCATGAAATCAGACAGCTTGAATCAGCGACTACTGAATGCGCGACATCTCTCCAAGCGACTGAAGCGCAATTACATGAAAGTGAGCAAGCCTTAGCTAAAATTGAGACGGAGATGACTGTAGCGCGGAACAGTGTCAATGATGCCAATCATGAGTTAGCCGACGCGCGGGCGAAATGGAAAGTACACGGTGAGCAGTTACAGACCGTTAAACAGCGCGCGCAAAAACTGACGGAAGAAATGGCGACATTGACACAACATAATGATACCGTTGCTGGTGATTTGGCGACCGCGAAACAGAATTGGCAACAGGCTACGATGGCAATGGAACAAGATATTAAAGAACGTGAAAGCTTGCTCGATCAGCGTGAACAGTACCGGCAAAAATTCAGTGACGCCAGAACAGCGGCGCAACAGTATCGCGAGGAACTCCATCGTTTAGATGTGCGTTATCAAACACTGCAATCGCAGCTTGAAGCGGGACAAGCGGCTTTGTTGCGCACTGAACAACAATACGCCACTTTAGAACAACAACGGCAGCGATTAGAGACAAAACTGGCTGAGGACATTACACCAATAGCCGCGATACAAGAAAAACTTGAGCAATGGTTAAGCCAACGTGTCGAGTGTGAAACTGTGTTAAAAGCAATTCAGCAGGAAAATTCTCAAGTGGAGCATCGCATTCAGCAGCAGGAAGAAAACCGTAAAGAGGCTGAACAAGCGGTGCAGGAAGTACGTTCCGCTTTGGAAAGTGAACGCTTACAATTGCAGGAACGTAAAGTTCGGCGTTCAACCTTGCAGGAATCATTGAATGAATCAGGTCATCAGTTACAAGCCATTTTAGCGGCGCTTGATGAAACGCTCACCATTGAAACTTTAGAGCAATCCTTGCAAAAAATAGCCAACAGTATTGCTCGTTTAGGCCCGATTAATCTTGCCGCCATTGATGAACTTGAGACTGAGACCGAACGCCATAACCACCTTGACCGCCAGCGTCTTGATTTGGAAGAAGGGCTGCAAACCTTGGAAAATGCTATCCGTAAAATTGATCAGGATACGCGCCGACGTTTTAAAGAAACCTTTGATCAAGTCAATGATGAATTTCAACGGCTGTTTCCCAAGATTTTTGGTGGAGGTCGCGCTTACCTTGAGTTGACTGATTCGAATCTATTAGAAACCGGTGTGGTGGTGATGGCGCAGCCGCCAGGTAAGAAAAACAGCAGTATTCATCTTTTGTCGGGTGGTGAAAAAGCGTTAACCGCTATCGCGCTGGTGTTTTCCATCTTTCAACTTAATCCCGCGCCGTTCTGTATGCTGGATGAGGTTGACGCGCCACTTGATGACGCTAATGTATTACGTTACAGCAATTTGGTTAAAGAGATGTCAGATAAAGTACAGTTTATTTTTGTCACCCATAATAAAATCACCATGGAAATCGCCGATCAGTTAACCGGTGTGACAATGAACGAGCCTGGGGTGTCGAGAATAGTGGCTGTTGATATTGGTAAGGCGCTTGAAATGGCAGCCGCTTAATTGTAAAAAGAAGTTATGCTAGGTGATAACAGTATTCGTTATATTTTGTTAATTATTGGTGCGCTTGCCATCTTATTTATTTTGTGGGATGGCTTGCGTCGTCAAAAAAGATATCACAAACATGCCGCTGAACCGCTTGATTTGAAAAAAATTATGTCGCGTGAAAAAAATAGTGATCAAGTATCCTTGTTAGACGATGAAATTATCGGTGAACCACGTATTCGTAAGGCCGATAAACATACCGCGCCGATTGCTAATCCATCTGAAAAAACAGCCGCGACAACAAAACAACCTGTAGAGATTTCAACAGATCAATCCCCTAGTGCTGCCAAACCTAAGAAAACCATTGATAAGAAAAAAATTACCACCGCGGCAGTCAGTGGTGAGCAAATTGAATTAACACTTGATCAGGCCAAAATCGAGGAGGATCAACCCCTGCCAACTATTGGCTTGGATCAGCTAAAGGAAATAGAAATGACTATGCCTAAGCCATCAATTGTGCTATCGGATTCAGAAAAAATCGCCACTGAAACGGAGCGTAAGCGATCGCCTGACAGCGAAGCGGATAAGATGGATAAAGAAGATCAAACAGATACAGAACCGGCACCGGCTAGTGATGCGCATCAGATTGATTTTATTGTGATCAATGTTAAAGCTTCGACAACAACACCTTTCCCGGGTTATCGTTTATTACAAGTATTGCTTAATCAGGGGTTGCAGTTAGGCGCGAATAAATTTTTTAACGCCTATAGCAAAGCAAGCCGGCAAAAAGAAATACTATTTAGTGTTGCGTCGGCAACCGCGCCGGGGACTTTCGATTTGTCAACTATAAATCGCGCGCGTTGTGATACATTGGTATTTTTTGCTGATATAAAAGACGCGAATGATCCTTTGCATGTATTCGACACAATGCTATCGACGGCGCAGCGCGTGGCCGCCGCGTTGGATGGACAATTGCAACTCAGTGAGAATCAAGCTTGTACCAAGCAACAGATTGAAAGTTTGCGTAGAACAATCAGTCAGTAGTAGTTGTTATGTATAAACCGCGTTTATTGCTAGCTTGTTTTAGGTAATGTTTTTGTTAGACAATAGTAGTCGCGAGTTTTGCGTGTGATTCGGTTAATATAATTCAAGCCGTTATTCCCGCGACTCTTCGACCCTTCGACCCTTCGACAGGCTCAGGGCAAGCAAGCTCAGGGCAAGCAGATCCAGGGACCGCTTTTCGATAAACGCTAGTCTCTTATCGAAGGATGTGAAGATGGCATTGTATTTAAGATAATATTTTTGTTAGACTAACATTAGTATCTAAAAGGTAGTTATTAATGAAAAACAAACTATACGCAGTCTGGTCTCTTAATTGTCTGATCATGATGTTATTATATTGTGGTAATAGCTGGGCTGACACAAATACCGATGCGAATACATTAGTGCCGCGCCCGCCCGGACTTTTTACACTAACACCAGGTGGTGGCTATTTTTGGTTTTCTGGCAAACAAAAATTGGATAATACAGCGGTTGGTGTTATCTCTCTGGGTTACAACGCGACAAAACATTGGACGACTGAATTATCCGGCGGCTTGTTTGAAACAAAACGAAAAGACATATCATCAAATGATAACAGTTATTTCTATAGTATTGGTAATTTATACTATTTTCGGGTCGAGAAAAGATTGCAGCCCTATCTCATTGGCGGTTTTGGAGTGACGCACATTAAAAATCCGGCGAATAACGATCCACGAAGTTTAGCCAACATTTCCGGAGGTGGTGGTTTAGAATTGCAAATGGATCGTCGCACGGCCTTACGTGCCGAAGTCAAAGATGTGTATACCTTTACCGGCTCAAAACAAGATGTGCTTGTTACCTTGGGCATGAGTTTCTTTATTGGCGGTCATTCATCTAACAGTAAGAAAAGTCAAAACCGTTCGACCTAAACCTAAAAACCGCCCTTCGACCCTTCGACAAGCTCAGGGCAAGCAGGCTCAGGGACCAAGGTTAAAAATCAAATAAGTCTTTATCCGTTTTTTCAATTTTAATCGCTTTATCACGCAGACGAGCTATTTTCGCGTGTTTGACAATGGTTTCCCGTTGTGACATAGAACGTTTTTGATGTTCATTATCAAAATGATGGATGAATTTATCTTCACCACTAATATAGTTTTTGATTTTTCGCTTTAGTGTTGTTAACATTTTTTTACCTATTTATAGCCATAATAATAGTTCTTGCTGATCAAATCAAGCAAACAGATTAATACAGTCATTCAAAAAACGTTTCCCCAGTGCCGTAGTGTATAATCGTTCTTCTTCAACACGGAGTAACTGTTGTGTTTGTCCCTGTTGTAAGGCTGAGGCGATATGGTCGATATCCAAGCCGCAGCGCTGCTTGAATAATGCCAGATCAATACCGTCATTGAGGCGTAGCGCGTTCATCATAAACTCTAAGGGTAACATTGCTGGCGTAACGCGCTCACTGCCGGCAATAAAATCAGTTTCGGCGGCAAGATAATCACGAGGATTGCGTAATTTCCAATAACGTTTGACATCGCCGCTGGCAGTATCGGTGATTTTGCTATGGGCGCCGGCACCGATGCCGAGGTAATCACCAAACTGCCAATAATTGAGATTATGTTGACAGTAAGACTGATGGTGACAATACGCCGAAATTTCATAATGATGGTAATCATATTGGGCAAGTAACGCTTTGCCTGCTTGCTGTATTGATTCTAAGCTATCATCAGTCGGCAATGCCGGTGTGTGTTTGGCGAAAACCGTCTTCGGTTCAATGGTAAGCTCATACCAGGATAGATGATCTGGCGCGAAATCAATGGCGGTTTGTAAGTCGTATAAGGTATCGTTGACGCTTTGTTGTGGTAAGCCGTGCATAAGATCAAGATTGAGACGATCAATACCACTGTTTTGGGCAATAGCGACGGCTTTTTTGGCTTCTTCGGCATTATGAATACGACCAAGCGCGCTTAATTTATCGTCTTGAAAACTCTGAATGCCAATTGACAATCGATTAATCCCGGCATGGTGGAAATCACTAAATTTCCTTTGCTCAACAGTGCCTGGATTAGCTTCCAGAGTAATTTCAGTTTGTGATGAAAATGGCAGCAAACGATGGACGCGTCGCAGTAAATTTCCTACAGCCTGAGCTGACAATAAACTTGGCGTGCCACCACCGATAAAAATAGCGGATAGCTGTCGACCTTTCGCTTTTGGCAGATCTTGTTTAAGATCGGCGATGAGTTGATCAATATAGTCCCGCTCAGGAATGTTCTTGCCCGCGCGGTGTGAGTTGAAATCACAATAAGGGCATTTGCGCACACACCAAGGGATGTGAATATATAAGGTTAACGGAAGTGGCTGTCGCAAACCAAGATGTGTTTCTATACTTGGCATGTTTGAAGGTTCAGGTCAGGGCGGTTTTCAGCCTTTTATATAAAAAGAGAGCTGATGGATTGCTCATCATGAACGCGTTTTATCGATTGTGACAGCATATCCGCGATACTGATCTGGCGAATACGCGAACAATTTTTAACCTGATCATTGACTTCAATGGTGTCGGTAATCACCAGCTCATCGAGTTCGCTTTTATTGATATTATCAACCGCTGGACCGGAAAGCACGGGATGAGTCACATAAGCGGTGACTGAATTCGCGCCGCGTTCTTTTAAAGCGCTTACAGCTTGGCATAATGTGCCGGCGGTGTCGACAATATCATCGACAATCACACAATCGCAACCCTTAACATCACCAATCACATGCATGACACTGGATTGGTTGGGTTTGGAACGACGTTTATCAATAATAGCCAAATCTGAACCAGGAATATGCTTGGTAATAGCGCGGGCGCGAATAACGCCACCGACATCCGGCGAAATAACCATCACTTTACCAAGCGGTTTTGTTTTAATGTCATCAAGTATAAGCGGTGTGCTGTAGACATTATCAACGGGGATATCAAAAAAGCCCTGAATTTGGTCGGCATGTAAATCAACGGTCAAAATGCGGTCAATTCCAGCCGAGGCGATCATGTCGGCAATGACTTTTGCCGAGATGGGTACACGAGCGGAACGGATACGGCGATCTTGACGGGCGTAGCCATAATACGGCAATACAGCGGTGATTCGGGCGGCTGAAGCGCGATGCAGCGCGTCCGCCATCAATAATAATTCAATTAAATGTTCCGCTGGCGGGTTAGTCGATTGGACGATAAACACATGGTGTCCACGTACATTTTCAGTGATTTCAATTTGAATTTCTTCATCGCTAAAACGGTCAACAATGGCTTGTCCGGCGGGTAAATTTAAGTGTTTAGTCAAGCGGCTGAAGAGCGTGGGGTTGGAATTACCACTAAAAAGCATCATTTTTTTTAACATACGTATTCCTGAGGTTACGGCAAATAGATTGACATTGTGCAAAAAATTATCTTTGAAAGAAAGGTTAAAATGCGATTATTTATGCTCAATTTCGAAATTATCTAAAATAATACATGGCTGGGGTGGCAGGATTCGAACCTGCGCATG
>JBCCYM010000062.1:0-10797 GCA_039190005.1 Pseudomonadota bacterium | reverse complement strand
CAAAAAAGTCTTTCTTAGGGAGAAAAATACCAGAGTTAAAATTTATTTATCCAATAAATGGTAAAATTAACAAAGAGCTTCCTTTTGAAGATGAATCAATGGGTACACAACGTTTATTTAAATACGCCGCGTTTATGTTAGAAGCAATAGATAAAAATATTACTTTGATAATTGATGAATTAAATGCGAGCCTGCATCCTAAAGCCTTAGAAGGAGTTATTCAGTTATTTAAAAATAAAGCTAAAAATGCTCAACTCATATTCACCTCTCATGACGCGATAACTATGGATCTCATGCGAAAAGATGAAGTTTGGTTGGTTGAAAAAGGTAATGATTTGGCGACAAAATTATATTCAGTAGCGGATTTTAAAAATGAATCAAATAATGTCATTAGTAAGCGATATTTAAGTGGTCGTTATGGCGCGATACCCGATATAGAGGTATATTAATGGCTAAAGATCGAAAAAAGGTAACTTTTGCTAGAGTCAAAAACGCGCTTAAACCTAAAGATAGAATATTGATTGTATGTGAAGATAGTAAACGGTCTGTAGAGTATTTTCTTGCTTTTATTGAAGATCTTGGTATTAATAAAACTATTGCAACTGTAAAAATTATTGGACAAAAACCATCTAGAAATAAACCAGAAACTATTCTTGAAGATGTCAACAATGTTATTAGTAAAGATATGTCCAGGTATGGTAAAGAAAACTGTTATGATCGAGTATATTGTGTTTTTGATAAAGACAAACACCCTTGTTTTGATAAAGTAAGAGAAACACTAAAAATGGAAGACAGAATTATTGATTCTTCATCTTCACCATGTTTTGAATTTTGGTTACTTTTGCACTTTAAAAATACAAGTAAGTCTTTAAGCTCAAAAGAGATTTTAAAGGAGTTAAAGAAACAGATTAAGAACTATATAAAACAAAAAAGCAGTTATAAAAAACTTTATTTTGATCAGTTGCGAGATAAAACAGATACGGCAATAAATAATGCTAAAAATATAAAGGAAACTAACTGTTCATATACAAATGTTTATCTTATTGCTCGGGATTTACTTAAATTATCAAAGATGTAAAAAGATTAATAAGCAAAAATATTTACTAACATCTAAATAAATCTAATAAACTACTTCTTTAAACTTTAATAAAGTTGATGCGATAATAATATAGAGCTTATCTATCTGAAGGTAATAAAACATAATGTTATTTAAAGAGGGTTTATTTTTAATTGTTTTTGCGGGCATCATCAATGGATGCTTTGCTGTGCCATTGCGTACAATACGTGGTATTAGTCATGAAAAGATCTGGACGTATTTCGCGATCATGAGTATGCTTGTGCTTCCCTGGATTCTTTTAGTGCTGCTCTCACCAAGCGCTTTTTATCATTATTTTAATATTCCTTTTACCATGTGGTCTATTCTCGCGATAGGTGGCATCGCTTTTGGTATTGGGCAATTATGTCAATCTTACGCGATTAATTATATTGGTATTAGTCGTGTTTTCGCGACGAATTTAGGTATTGGTATGACAACAGGATCAATGTTTGTTGTTTTTTATCAGCATGTGTTTTTTACCGCTAAAGGATTGCTTGTCAGTATCGTCGTGGTGTTAGTTGTGCTTAGCTTGTTGCTTAACTACTATTCAATTCACAAACCACAGCAGAAAGCAATGCATATGGTATTAAAGAAAAAAGGCTGGTTTTTAGCTGTTTTTGCTGGTATTGGCAGTGGGTTGCAAAATATCTCTTTTGTCATTGTCAGTTTTCATGAAAACGCGCTTTTTGCGGTTGGTAGTTCGTATTGGTATTGGCCACCTTTTTTGATGATCGCGGGCTTAATCATGTTATTGGGCTATTGGTTAAGAAAAAGAAATGCTCAAGTTGATGGCATGCAAGCGGATAATTCTCATAGTTTATCCATAAGTACAAATTTAATTGCTGTTTTTGCTTTGCTTTTATTAGCAAGTTTGTTCTATACCGGTTCTTTGGCATTATACAGTATTAGTATGAGTCAATTTAATCCTGCTCAGCGTGTTTTTGGTTGGCCTGCCTTATTGTTGTCGATAATACTGTCGTCACAGTTATGGGGCGTTATTTATAAAGAATATCATGCGCTCTCAAGAAAACAGCGCTACGGTATTTATCTTGGCTTAGCTTTATTAATTATTTCTATTTTATTATTGTCTAGTTTATCAACATAGCTTGAGAGGGTGCCCTGAGCCTGTCAAAAGGCGGTCTCTGAGCCTGCTTGCCCTGAGCCTGTCGAAGTGTCGAAGTGTCGAAGTGTCGAAGGGGGTAATGAGTTTGCTGAGTGTATTGTTTGGCTCCGACAAGCTCAGCCATCTTCTATGAAGGGATAAACTATTTTTTTAAAATTACCGCGTCAGTACCGGCTTCAGCACTACAGACATAGAGCTTTGCCTGCAAACCTGTTTTTTCTTGGTAGTTGTCATTGACAAACTCAACAAAATCGTGTGTCGCTTTTTGCGCGATCAGCGCGATAGCACAACCACCAAAGCCGGCGCCGGTCATTCTGGCACCATAGCAGGCTGGATGGTCATTGGCGATATCTACCATGTGATCCAAAGCCTCACTTGATACGCCAAAATAATTTTTTAAACTGTGATGACTGTCACTGATAAGTTGACCAAGTGTTTTCGCGTCATTATCTTCCATAGCTTGTTTGGCATGAATAACCCGATTATTTTCTGAGATAACATGATAAGCGCGTTGATAGGTCACTGTATTTAAACTAGGTTTTAGTTTTTCTAAGTCATCTAATAACATGTCACGTAACGCATTACGATTAGCCATTTTAGCTGCCGCTTCACATTGTTGGCGTCGTTCATTATAAGCTGAATTAGCTAAACCGCGTCGTGTGGTTGTATCCATAATGATGACTGAAGTATTTTTAGGTAAGCAAATAGGTTCTTGTGTTAATGTGCGGCAATCAATAAATAAGGCATGATCTTTTTTGCCGGTGGCAATCACAAGTTGATCCATAATGCCACAATTCACACCAATCCATTGATTTTCAGCCTGCTGCGCCAATTCCGCCATGGTGACGGGTTCCCAATCTAATTGGTTGCTGATGGTTAGCGCTTTGGCAATGATTAATTCAAAAGCCGCCGATGAGGATAAACCGGCGCTAATCGGTAAATCGCTGATTAATACCGCGTCAAAACCTTTTAGCTGTTGCTGATAATGTTGTTGTAATATTGAAATGATGCCTTTGACGTATTCATCCCAGTCATCACCTGACTTGCGCAAATCATCTGTGTTGATGGTATATAATTGATTATCGGCAAAATTTAGCGAACGAATGTTGATTGTTTTATCTTGTCGTGGTTTGATTGCCATGTGAATGGCTAAATTCAATGCCATCGGTAGCACAAATCCTTCATTATAATCGGTATGACCACCGATAAGATTTACCCGACCGGGTGAGCGACACAGGTATTCGGGGGAATCATCAAAATATTGTTTGAAGGTATTGCTAAGCTGTTTCTGATAATTATGGTTGGTATCATGCATGGTTAATTCTCGCGTAAGTTATTACTCTACTACCAAGGTTCGCAATTTTTCCGCGGCTTGTTCCGCGGTAATATCACGTTGCGTTTCCGCTAACATTTCATAACCGACCATAAATTTTTTGACGGTGGCGGAGCGCAATAAGGGCGGATAAAAATGAGCGTGTAATTGCCAGTGTTGGTAGTGTTTATCTTGTTTCGGCGCGCCGTGCCAGCCCATTGAATAAGGAAAAGAAATTGAAAATAACCGGTCATACGCCATCAATAGTTGTTTTAAAATAACCGCCAGCGAGCCGCTTTCCTGAGCTGTTAGATCATTTAGACCGGGACGGTGTTTTTTCGGTAATAATAATGTTTCATACGGCCACGCCGCCCAATAAGGCACGACAACCAGCCAGTCATGATTTTCAACAACAATACGTTCTTTTTGTTGTTGTTCAAGTCGCGCGTAGTCAATTAATAGTGGTGTTTTATGTTGACTGTAATAGTGTTGTTGATGTGTGTCTTCTTTGACAACTTCGTTTGGCACAAAATTACTCGCCCATATTTGTCCATGTGGATGTGGATTGGAACAACCCATGACAGCGCCTTTATTTTCAAAAATCTGTATCCATTGGTAGTCCTGACTTAATTCAAGCAGTTGCTGTTGCCAGGCGGTGATGACTTTTTCTATAGCGGATGTCGTCATATTGGCTAAGGTTAAATCATGGCGCGGGGAAAAACAAATCACTCGACAGATGCCATCAATCGCTTGATGTTGCAAAAGAGAATGCGCTTGTTCTGGTGTTTTATGTTTTTCTGACAATAACGCGGCGTGATCATTATCAAAAATAAACACACTGTCATAATCAGGATTGGTGTCACCACTCACTCGTTTATTACCTGGACATAAATAACAATTGGGATCATAAGAGGGCAGGGTAATGTTATCAATCTGTTCTTGTTGACCTTGCCAAGGCCGTTTGGCTCGATGTGGCGATACAATCAACCATTCACCGGTTAATGGATTCAGACGTCGATGCGGTTTAGCCATAGTTTTTTATTTCCCATTTCCAAGCGTGATTGATAATGGTTTCTAAGTCGGTATATCGCGGTTGCCAGTCTAATTCTTTAACCGCTAAAGAAGCGTCAGCAATTAAACGCGCAGGATCGCCAGGGCGTCGTGACCCCATAATGGTTTTAATTTCTTTGCCAGTTATTTTTCTGGCGGCATCAATGACTTCTAAAATGGAGAATCCATTACCGTTGCCAAGATTATAGGTAAGGCTTTTATTCTCTTGTTGTAATCGTTTTAAAGCTAAAAGATGGGCGCGACAAAGGTCATCGACATGAATATAATCACGAATACAACTGCCATCAGGGGTATCATAATCATTACCAAACACCGTAATATGTTCTCGGCGATGATTGGCGACTTGCAATACCAGCGGGATTAAATGTGTTTCAGGATCATGGCATTCGCCAAATCGATTCTGTGGGTCCGCGCCTGAGGCGTTAAAATAACGAAGACTGGCGTAACGCAAACCGTAGGCGCTATCATAATCACCAAGAATGTTTTCCACCATCCATTTGCTGCGGCCATAAGGATTAATCGGATGTTGTCGATGTCGCGTGTCTATGGGCACATATTGTGGCTCGCCATATACCGCCGCTGTTGACGAAAAAATAAAATAATTGACTGCGAATTCACGCATCAGAGTTAACAATTGTAATGTTTTTACCACATTATTATCATAATATTTTTGCGGATTTCTGATTGATTCACCAACTTCAATGCTGGCGGCAAAGTGCATCACCGCGTCAAAAGCATAGTTGGAAAATAAATGCTGTAATTTTTCTTTTTCGGCTAAATCACCTTGTACAAAAATTGCCTGTGGCAAAGCTTGGAGATAAGCGGGTTTGTTTTTGTCGTAAATGACAACGTCATAACCGGCTTCAACAAGCTGTGATGACATCTGGATGCCAATATAACCGGCGCCGCCAACGACAAGTATGGTTGACATCATATAATCCCTAATTCACGCATACGTTGATCCAAGTACTCGCCGGTGGTAAAACCTGTTTTTATATCCAGTACGGTTTCTTTATGGCTTTGTAAAAATAATGGGAAAGAATAACGAGACAAATGTTTTCGTTCAGCGCATGGATTTTTCACTCGATGCAAGGTTGATTGATAATATCCTTGACTACACAGTTGCAGTTGATCACCAGCATTAATAATCAGCATACCCGCGTCACAGGGTACCGTATGCCAATTGCCGGCATTATCCATCGCTTCTAATCCGGCTTCATCAGAAGCGGGTAGTATTGTCAGTAAATTAATATCATTATGCGCTGCCGCGCGTATCGCCTGTTCAGGATGATGATGGTTATCTTGAGGTGGATAATGCAACGCTCTTAAAATAGTTCGACCATGCGGATCTACCATCTCTGATAGCGGCTTGCTTAAATTAGCGGTTATATGATTCGGTGTATATTGATCTAACCATTGCAGCAGATTTAAGCCAATTGTTAACAGTTTATTTTTTAATTCGCCAGTGCTGTTTGCTGTGTTATCTGGCAAGGTTTTGTCATCATAAATATGATAAAATTCTTTTAGATCTTTGACGGTTTGACCTTTGGCGCTTTCACTCGGGTAGTAACCATTTTGGTGGATATTAGTTTTATCATAGAGATGCTTTAATTTATCATCTGAAGCAAAAAAATTAGCCCATTGTGTTTTTACCGTTTGCAGTAAAGCAGATTCAATGCCGTGATTATAAAACACGGCAAAACCTGTTTCTTTTAATGAATTTACAAAAAGTTGTGGCGCCTGCTCTGAACAATAATCAATTTTGGCTATTTTGGTCATCTATGTTATGATTTAGTCTATAAATTTCGTCAAATTTTATAATAATTTTAATCTAAAGGCAAATTGGATATTTTTAGGAGATAAATCATGAGTTTTTTAGTGGCAGGCAAATGGCATAGTGAAGATGAATACGGTAACAAGCGTGTCACACTTGGAGAATTTAAACGTCAAGCGTCAAAATTTCGTGACTGGGTTTATGCCGATAAAGCACAGGCGGACGCGTGTGGCAGTAAATTTTTTGCCGAAGCCAATCGTTACCATCTTTTTGTGTCATTGGCTTGTCCCTGGGCGCATCGTACACTGATATTTAGAGCGATTAAGCATTTAGAAAATGTCATTACAATTACAATTGTTGATCCTAAAATGCTTGAACATGGTTGGGTATTTAATGATGAGATTTCACACAATAATCCGGTGGAAAATACGCGCTATCTGTATGAAATTTATACACGAGCAAACGCTGACTATAGTGGTAAAGTGACTGTACCGGTATTATGGGATAAAAAATATCAGACGATAGTGAATAATGAATCGGCGGAAGTTATCAGAATACTGAATAGTTCATTTAATAACTTTACTGAAGTGAATGATGACTATTATCCGAAAAATCTACAGCAAGCGATTGATGATGTCAATGAGCGTGTCTATAACACTGTCAACAATGGCGTGTATCGCGCCGGATTTGCTACCACTCAAGCCGCGTATAATCGCGCGTTTGACGCCTTGTTTGAAACTATGGATTGGTTAGAAGCGCGATTGAGCAAACAGCGTTATTTAGTTGGTGATCAAATTACTGAGGCGGATTGGCGATTGTTTACCACACTGATACGTTTTGATGCCGTGTATTATAATCATTTTAAAACCAATAAAAAACGTCTTATCGATTATGATCATCTGTCAAATTATATCAGGGAATTGTTTCAATATCCTAAAGTGGCTGATAGCGTAAATTTTGATCATATCAAAACGCATTATTATTACAGTCACACGCGCATTAATCCGACTCAAATCATTCCCAAAGGACCCGTGCTTAATTTTACTCAGCCACATAACAGAGCATTACTTTTTCAAAGAAAAAAAGATAGATAGTTTGTGTGTTTAGTATGCTATCAATAAGCCGCTGTGCCACGTATGGGATAGTTATTTTCAGGATTTCTGATCCATTCCAACCCGGAAGCCAGTGCCTCTAGTTCAGGACGAACAAACGGGTTATTTGAGATGTCTGTCACATGCAGTTTACCTTGCTCATTCACCACAAATAAGCCGGGTTCAGCGAAATTATGGTTGGTTTCTTGCGCTGAACGCGGCAAAGAAATATATAATCCAAGTGTTTTCATTTGTGTTTCATTCAACCCATAATAGAGTGGAAAACTTACATTGAGTTTTGACAGATGACTTGTTAATTGCGCTTTGCTGTCAGCGGATACCGCTATTAGATCTACCTTGTTATCAAGAAATCGCTGTTTGTACGATTCCAGTTGATTAAGATATTTAGTACATAGGGGGCAATGTTTGCCTCGATACACGACAATCATCTGCCAGTCAGTGCCTGATGCTGGTTTGCCTAATAGGATTGTGTCGCCATCAAGATTTTTCACTTCAATGCTGGGGAAAATTGAACCAGCAGGTAGTTTTGTTGTGGTGGGGTTCATAATAATTTTCTGTTTTTTATATGGTAAATAATTAATCCTTCATAATAGCCTAACTATTAATCATAATATGCTAATAGCACTTTCCTTCTTGAAGATTTTCTATTTATAAATTAACAAGCGCGAAGACATATGTCAAGTTGAGTTTTATTTGATTATGTAAAGTACAGTTTGTAAAAACATTGACATTTTGTTCAAATTCATTAATCTCAACTTTAGTTAAAAGATTTAAATACGCGTATAGGAGTAAATTATGCAAAAAACAGGGACTCACTATTTTATCTATTTTGTCGTATTCATTGCCGCGCTTGCCGGTTTGTTATTTGGTTTTGATCTTGGTGTGATTTCCGGTGCTTTGCCGTTTATTAAAAGCGCCTTTAATCTATCGGCGTTCGCGGAAGGCATTGTCACGTCTTCAGTGTTGTTTGGCTCAGCGATTGGCGCGATAGTCAGTTTTTGGTTATCACGTTACTTTGGCAGACGTTTTTCCTTGCTGGTCAGTGCGATCATATATACCTTAGCTTGCCTAGGTTCAGCATGGTCTCCTAGTGTGCATTTTCTTATCATTGCCCGTTTTGTTCTCGGATTCTCGGTCGGGGTTGCCACGTATAACGCCCCCATTTACCTTTCTGAAATTTCGCCCGCTCAAAAACGTGGGAGTATTGTCACGGTTTATCAGTTGATGGTAACCATCGGTATTGTGGTCGCTTTCTTAAGTGACTTGTTATTCACGCCATCAGGTTCATGGCGATGGATGGTTGGCATTATTTGTGTGCCAGCTGTTTTGATGTTTATTGGTATTCTTTTTTTACCGCGTAGTCCAAGATGGCTGATGTTATCCGATCGGCGACAAGAAGCATTAAGTGTGCTGAAAAAAATACATAATCCGGAAGATGTCGATAGAGAGTTAAGTAATATTGACACTGTTAGCCATAAAATATCATTACGACAAATTTTATCCAATAACCGTTATATTGCCGTGGTTCTATTGGGCGTCGGATTACAGATTATTCAACAATTCGCGGGTATGAACGCCATGTTATATTACGCGCCGGAGATTTTCGCCCATGCTGGATTCGTGTCACATTTTTCTCAGATGTTTGCGACATTTTTAATTGGAATTGTCAATACTATTGCCACAATTTTTGTGATTCGTTTTGTTGAAACATTTGGCCGTCGTAAATTATTGTATTTTTCTGGTAGCGCGATTTTACTCAGTACCTTCACATTAGGCTTGATTCTAAGAGATAGCCAAAGTCTGGGGGCGTTGACACCTTATTTTTCGTTGTTTGATGTGTTTTTATTTATTATCGGTTACGCTGTCGGTTATGGTTCTGTGGTTTGGGTCTTATGTTCTGAAATCTTTCCGCTGCAAGGTCGTGATGTGGCAATGAGTTGTGCCACCACTTCAAATTGGGTTGCCAGTGGTATTGTTGGCGTGATTACTTTACCAATTATTAAAGATTTTGGTATCGCTAATTTCTATTTTATTTTAGCGGTAATCGCGGTTGCCAGTTTGATTGTTGTCAGATTGTTTGTGCCGGAAACAAAAGGTGTTGAATTGGAAAGCATTGAAAATAACCTTATGTCAGGTAAGCCGTTGCGGGAAATTGGCGTATAATCGCAATAGAAACTTAATAAATAGCTAAAGTTTATTAAAAAATTAATTTAAATTAGCTCCAAATTGATGGAGCGCTCGACTTTGTTTTAGTACAAGATCATTAGCTTGTATAAAGTGCTCATAAAATTACAGGAAAAATGGTGATGCGTTCAAATATTATAGATTTTGAATTTGGCCAATTACACTATACTCATTCTATGTCAGGGAAAGATACTACGTTGCTACTATTGCACGCTTTCCATTCATCAGCGGTATCCTATCAGTCGATATGTGCGCTATTGGAAGATCAATTTAATTTAGTATGTCTTGATTTTCCTGGTCATGGTTTGTCGGCCCACGTTGATTGTCATCAATATGCTTGGTATTACAGTATGGAGGGTTTTACAGCTGTTTTAATGGCGTTAATCGAGCGACTTGAACTTTCTAATTATTACATTATTGGAGATAGCGTTGGTGGGAACTGTGCTATTCGTGTTATGAATACACTTCATAATTTAGCTGGTCTAGTTTTAATGGGTACTGTACAAGCAAGAAGCGTTGACATGCTGTTTTCATTGCATCATCAAACAAGCGCGCTAGAGCTTTTATTTCAAAAAGAACGTTCTCAAGAAGAAGATCAGGTTGTTACTGCCGCGTACGTCAATCCACATCTTAATGAAGGTAAAGCATTCCAATTGATGACTTATGATGTTCAGCACACTGATCCAAACTGCCGTGAATTTTTTGCTAAGCAACTTGAGACACAACAATGGGTTGATGAGTTGCAGTTAGTTCAAGATGCCACTGTGCCTTTGATATATATTTTAGGTGAAGACGATGGTTTTATAAATTCGTCTTATTATAAGTATGTTCTTATTGAAACTGGATTGAAAGATTCACAAATTCACCTGCTTAAAAATGTGCGACATGTGCCGCAATTAGACGCCCCTCAGACTACAGCAAAGCTTATTTGTGATTTTATTAAACCATGAGCTTTCGAAGTGTGTTGTTTGGCTTCGACAAGCTCAGCCATCTTATATGTGGGTTGGTCCCTGAGCTTGCTTGCCCTGAGCCTGTCGAAGGGTCGAAGGGTCGAAGAATCGAAAGATAAAAAGCTATAAAATATAATTCAATCCATATAAATATTGAACTATGTGAATATATTAT
>JBCCYM010000061.1:0-10805 GCA_039190005.1 Pseudomonadota bacterium | reverse complement strand
CTAATATTCCTATCTGGGATTCATGGAAATCAGTGTTTCCTTTAATTATAAAAATTTTTTATTTGCACAAAAGTTTATCCTGGCATGATCTTGTTCAAATTAATGTTAGTCATAGGGTAATCATAACGAGATTGATTTTTTTAGCTGATTATTATTTATTTAGTGGTTCAAGATATATTGTCCTTTTGCTATGTTTCTGCTTTCAGCTGGGTACTTTTTTATTGGTAATTACCAGGTTTTACACTGTCTGCAAACGTAAAGAAATTAAATGGTGGTTTATCTCTTTTATTATCGCAACACTTATTTTTAGCCCTCGAGGGAGTGCTAATTGGACTTGGGCTTTTGCTTCAGTGCAACAAATACTTTCAGTGTTTTTTATCTTATGTGCTATTGCATTATTGAGTACACGCTTTAATTTTTTGTTTAAAATCGTTCTAATATTGATTTTCTCTTTGCTAGCCACAGCATCATCCGCCAATGGTTTGCTCGTTTGGCCAATTATGGTTTTAGGTTTAATATTGCAAAAACGTAACTGGAAAGTTATTTTATTTTATGCGGTCGTCGGTACCATTATTATCATTTTTTATATGCAAGGGCATTTTTATATAACAGCAATGACGCCAGGATCTGGTGGCTTATTATTTTGGCAATATATACTTTATGCGCTGGCATTCTTGGGCGCTAGTTTTAGTTCATTATCTCCCTATGTTGTTTTAGCTCTAGGGGCATTAATCTTTATAATTTTCCTCTGTATTTATGCTGATTGTATCTGCAAATTTTTTACAAATAAACTTGATGACGAGTTATTATTAATAGTATTGCTTTCATTGTTTGCACTATGTTCAGCTATTATGGCAGCTTGGGGTCGATTAACTTTCCCTGGACACTTTGAGAAAGCATTTCAATCGAGATATATTCCTTTTCAAAGTCTAGCTCCTATTGCTGCTATTATCTATTTTATACTGTTACTCAAAAAACAATTATTCCAGAAGTTAATTATAACTGTATTAATTCTAATATTGACTATAACTTCCATTATTTCATACCCGAAAAATCTTGGGGTAGACCAAGTTTTGGCAAGACAAATAACCTTGTTAGCATTACAAAATAATATTCTTACGCAATACAATAGAGTTATTAATTTTAGTAATTATCTAATCTTAGATCAGATTAAACAGGCTAAAAAATATGAACTTTTTGGAATAGGTACAAAAACTATGATTAATAAATCAATTTCAGAAAATAAAATGCACATAATCAACGAAAGTACTAATATTAATTCAATGCCTCTTTTTAAAGCGGGTTTAAAAAAGGGTAAAAACGTGAATCATGCAGACCAAATCAAAGCTGCAGGTTTTATCCCAGGTTATCAAAGAGAAATCTATTTGTCTAATTCATTTAATGAGTATAACCATCTATTTATAATTCATAATAGTATTATTGTTGGCAAAGGACAAAGAACTAAAAATTTATTAGGTAATAAAAACACATGGGGGATTTTTTGGACCGATTATAAACAAAATAGTACCCCAGCACTTATATGTTTTTCTAAGGATAATGTCAATCTGATTTGCAAATATAGGTTTGAGTACAAAATAAAATAGTCTCTAAAAGAATTTGAGTTGTATCTGCATAATAAATAAATCAAATAATATCAGAGTGTGTTTATAATCGTCGCAGCAGACTGAGAAATTCCGCTCGGGTATTGCCGTCATCCATGAAGACGCCCAGAAGTGATGATGTGGTCATGCAAGCGTTCTGTTTTTCAGTGCCGCGCATCATCATGCACAGATGATAACCTTCAAGAATAACACCGACACCTTCGGCGTTGGTTATTTCAGAGATAGCTTCAGCAATCTGTTCGGATAAGTTTTCCTGGATCTGTAAGCGTCTGGCGTACATGTCAACAATTCTGGGAATTTTTGATAGTCCGAGTACTTTGCCGTTGGGAATATAACCAATATGCGCTCTGCCATAGAAAGGCAGTAAATGGTGTTCACACATGGAGTAGAATTCAATATTGTTGACTATCACCATTGAGTTATTGGTGGTGGGAAACAGAGCGCCGTTAACTACTTCGTCCAGTGATATTTGATAGCCAGATAGTAATTCTTGTAGAGCCAGTGCCGCGCGCTTGGGGGTTTTTTTAAGGCCTGGGCGATCAAGGTCTTCTCCCAGGGCGGCGATGATGTCGCGCATACTGTTTTCTAGCTTGTTCATTTGTTTTTTTTTGCTACCCGTGTTGTATTGAAAATCACGTTTTTATTTTATCAGGAACAAGCATAAAAGACAATTTTTGCTCTTTTTCTGCCATATCTGTGAATGAGGTTCCTGAGCTTGTCGAAGGATGGTTCCTGAGTTTATCAAGACCTGGAGCTTTCGACAGGCTCAGGGCCCAGCTTTTGATAAACTCGCAGTGCTGTATCATAAAAGAGCGCTTGTTTTTCTGTGTTGTTAAAGTCTTGGACAATTGTATTAAAAAAATTGAACAGGTCATTGTAAGCGATGTACAGCTTTTCTACTGGGAAATTGCTGGCGAACATGCAGCGGTTAACGCCAAATTGTTCGATGAGATAGAGTACCTGATCACGAACAGTTTGTTTATCAATTTTTCTTGATAGCGGACCAAACCCGCTGAGTTTGACCACAACATTGTCGCATTGGGCGATTTTTTTCATAGATTGTTGCCAGTGAGCGATACCATCGGGTAGGGGGAATGCGGCGTGGTCAATTATAATGGATACTTCGTCGTATGTTTTTGCCAGTTGATAGGCTTGTGCTAATTGCGACGATACAATTTGCATGTCGAATGACAATTGGTATTTTGCCAGTAAAGCGAAGTTTCGCTGCCATTGCCTGTCAGTCATGTAATCCTGTCGGTCACAG
This sequence comes from Pseudomonadota bacterium, assembly GCA_039190005.1. GTDB lineage: Bacteria > Pseudomonadota > Gammaproteobacteria > UBA12402 > UBA12402 > JBCCYM01. Next base: position 7,919 of record JBCCYM010000061.1, on the reverse strand, counting down.
GAGCGGTAGGCTGGGGTTTCGTGCCAATTTAGAATGTCGCGAACACCGCTTACTTTTTTGCTATGGTGGTAATAATCTAATTGCGCTTCGATATTTTTCTCAGTCAGTGACGCGCCACCCACAACAGCGTAAAGATAGTCGTTATCATCATATTGTTCCGCTAACCACTGTATTTCTTTGATGGCGTGAGCGCTATTGGCGGCTTCAATGTGGACAATTTTTTCAACCGGGAAGTCAGCGCTGTCTTTTTGGTAATCTTTTAGTAAATAATCCTGCTGGATGGCGCTGATGTCGCCTAAAAAAGCGTTATTTGGGTTGTCTAGCCAGCCGTTAATTTCATTATTAAGTTGCCACAGATGGCAATGAGCGTCGATAATTGCTGATGGTTTCATATTTTAAAATAAAAGTGATATAATAAAACAATATTTAAACGAGGTGATTATATGTCAAATATCGAACAAGATCTACGTGAAAAATTAGCGGCTACGCATCATGTTATTCATTATAATGGTTGGGATGATTTGTTGGCAACGCATATCAGTGTCCGCGTTCCCGATACCGATCATATTTTAATCACACCTATGGATGTGGCTTTTGAATGTGTTTCGGCGTCAAAATTAATTAAATGCGATTTGTCTGGCAATATTATTAGCGATAATGGTCAGGCGCTTATGCCTCAAGCTATTAATATACATGGTGAGCTGTACAAAAGAACCAATATCATGAGTGCTATTCATACCCACAGCCTTTATGGTTCGGCGGTTTCGGCGCTTGAGGAAGGTTTGTTATTTCTTACGCAAGAGTCATTGCGTTTTTATAATGATGTTGCCTATTGTGATTACGGTGGTTTGGCATTGGAAAATGAAGGGAAACGTATTGCCGCCGTGCTTGAACATGAGCGCGTGGCTATTTTGCGTAACCACGGCTTGTTGTCAACCGGACGTTCTATCGAAGAAGCACTTTATTTGCATTATTATCTTGAATTCGCTTGTGAGTTGCAAATTAAAATTATGGCGACTAACAGTAAACTGGTGCCAATTTCTGAAGCAATGTGTCAACAAACTAAAGCGCAATTTGATAGTATTCTCACGCCGGAGTATGAATTTAATGCCTTGGTTCAACGCATTGAGGGACTTTCTGAAGTTGATTATCGTGAGTAATTGTGTTTTATTTCACCACTAATTCACCCACATACATTTTCATCTGACAGGTGAACGTGTAATTGCCGGGCTTGAGTTTGCCAAGTTTGATCAAATAAGGTGTATTTAAAGGTAACTGCTTATTAATATTGAGTGGTCCCTGAGCCTTGTCGAAGGGAGGTCCCTGAGCTTTGTCGAAGAGTTGATCAAATTGGACGTATTCTGAGCAAGGGGAGTTGTCTTTGCGCATGAATTCAAGCGTGATAGGGTGATCGGCAGGTACTTCAATTCTTGCTGGTGAGTAGACCCCATCTTTGACTTCAACACGGATAATATCGGTGTTAGCATGTACAGTTTTGGCTTTCGCCAACCAAAACCACCAGATAATGCAAACAATTAATAATAATCCAATAAGGTTAACAATAATAATCATGACCTTGTTGATTTGATTCTAAATGCACGTAAACGGTTAGCATTGCTTACCACCGTTAAGGAGGAAGCTGCCATGGCGGCACCGGCAATCATCGGGTTGAGTAGGGCGCCAATAAGTGGATATAAAATACCAGCGGCTACGGGTATGCCGATACTGTTATAAATAAAGGCGCCAAACAGATTCTGTTTGATATTACGCATGGTTGCTTTGGAAATCATAATGGCATTGACAATGCCTTGAATAGAGCTGCCGATCAAGGTGACATCGGCGCTTTCAATGGCGACATCCGTGCCGGCGCCTATGGCAAAGCCAACATCGGCTTGCGCGAGAGCTGGCGCGTCGTTAATACCATCACCTACCATAGCGACTATTTTTTTATTGGCTTGCAGTTTTTTTACCTGATCGGCTTTATCTTTAGGCAGTACTTCGGCAATAACCTGGTCTATACCCACTTGTGCCGCGACGGCATTGGCGGTTTTCTGGTGATCACCGGTAATCATGATGAGGCTTAAACCCATGTTTTTTAATTGCCTAATCGCTTGTTTGGCTTCTGCTTTGATGGGATCGGCAATTGAGATCATGCCGGCCAGCTGGCCATCAATGGCTAAATAAATGGGGGTTTGTGCCAGGCTTGCGAGCTGATCGGCTTCTTCGGCAGATTTATCAATGGTAATATGATGTGCTCGCATTAATTTGTCATTACCAATGAGAACTAATTTTTCAGCAAAAACGGCTTTGATACCGTGACCGGTGATGGCTTCAAACCCGTCAACTTTTTTAAGTTCAAGTTTTTCTTGCCGCGCTTTAGTGACTATGGCGTGGGCTAAAGGGTGTTCTGAATGTTGTTCCAGGCTGGCGGCAATTTGCAATAATGTTTGTTGATCGATCGTATCTTTAGCAACTATATTAACAACTTCCGGTTCGCCTTTGGTAATTGTGCCAGTTTTATCAAGTATAATGGCGTCAAGCTGGCTAGCTTTTTGCAGCGCTTCGCCATTGCGAATCAATATCCCGTGTTCCGCCGATTTACCCATGCCGACTATCACCGAGATGGGTGCCGCTAAGCCTAAGGCGCAGGGGCAGGCAATAATCAACACACTCATCGCCGCTACCAGGATAAATCCGGACGAGAAGCCTAAATTAAACCAGATGAGCGCGGTCAGCACGGCAATAATAATTACTGTTGGCACGAAATAAGCGGAAACCGAATCAGCCAGTTTGGCGATAGGTGGTTTGGTATTTTGGGCGTTTTGCACCAGTGTTATAATTTGAGCAAGTGCGGTATCTTTGCCAACCTTAGTCGCTTTGAACAGAAAACTGCCGGTTTTGTTAATGGTACTGCCGAATACGCTGTCACCATTTTTTTTGTTTACCGGCATCGATTCACCGGTCAGCATCGATTCATCGATGGTGGAATGACCTTCAATAATTTCGCCGTCAACGGCAATTTTTTCGCCCGGATGAACACGGATAATATCACCAACCAGCAGTTGTTCAATTTCAACCTGTTCTTCGGAACCATCCGGATTGATACGCTTTGCTGTCTTGGCTTGCAGGTTTATCAGTCCTTTAATAGCCTGGGAGGTTTTGCCTCGGGCGCGTCGCTCCAATAAAGCACCTAAATTGATAAACGCTAAAATAATCAGCGAGGCTTCAAAATAAACATGTCTGGCATTGGTCGGAACCAGCGCGGGCATAAAAGAAATGATCATTGAATAAAGCCAGGCGGCGCCAGTGCCTACCGTAATTAAGGTATCCATTGTCGCGTGATGATTTAAAAAGGCTTTCAACGCGCTTTTGTAGATATGCCCACCGGCATAGTAGATAACAGCAGCGGTAATGACGCCTAAAACAATCCATATCAATTGGCCAGTGGATGTCGTAAGCGGCGGTTGCCATGGGCTGAGCCCTAATAGTAACAGTATGATCCCTAAAACGCCGGCGATGACAGTTTGGCGAACCAGTTTTTTTAGATAGGCTTGCTCTTCTTTTTTATCCGTTTGCTCGTCTTGTAATCGCGCTGTATAACCAACCGCTTTCAGCGCGTCAATAACTGTTTCCGGATTTGCTGTGCCGTTAAAGCTAAGCGTGCGTTGAGCAAAGTTTACTTGAAAGGAATCAATGTCGGGAATGGTGACTAAGGTTGTTTCGATGGTTTTGACACAGCTCGCGCAAGAGACATTGATGAGCTTTAAGTGATAGTCTTGTTGTCGCATTCCTTAGAATTTGATAAGAGCCGCGAGGACAAATACACCCACAACAATGAGGCTGCCTAAACGAATAGTGAGCTTGTAATTTAACTCATTAATGCGTGTTAACAATCTTTCTTCCGATTGTTTTATTTCTGTTTTTGTGTTTTTTTCGAGTTGTTTTATTTCTATTTTTGTGCTTTTTTCAAGCTGTTTTATTTCTAAGCGCAGTTGTTCAATTTTAAATTTTGTATGTTCACCTACATCTTTTAGATCGAGTTTAGTTGCCAATTGTTCACCGATGGGCTCCTGAATAGCTTCTGCCTGGATTTCCGCCTGTTCTTCAGGGACACCAACTTCTCGCAAGCGTTTGGCGTATCTTAATGTATCAAATGCTAAAGCTGTATTGCTCATAATTGTCTTTAATTTGTCATGTTTATTTGCGTACCTATTATAATATAGGCAGTGCTAAAATGCAAATCACCTTTGCTTACTCATATCAAAATTACTAAATAAAAACTGGTTAAATTCTATTGTTTCGGCTAGTATAAACCAAAAGTTCAGTCATGTTTATGTGGGTATAATATGAAAGAAATACGCTGCGCTGTCATTGGTGTGGGTTATATTGGTAAATATCACGCGGAGAAGTACGCGAAACTTCCTGATGTTGATTTGGTTGCTGTCATTGATAATGATCTCAATCGTGCTAAAGAAGTCGCGAAGAAGCTGGGTTGCGCGACGTTTGATAGCTATCATCAATTGCTTGGTAAAGTGGATGCCGTCAGTATCGCGACACCAACAACCTTTCATTTTGAAGTAGCGAAATTCTGTCTGGAAAATAATATTCACGTCCTTGTTGAAAAACCGATTACCACAACGACACATGAGGCGGATGTTCTTATCCAGCTTGCTGGTACCCATAATTTAATTCTTCAGGTGGGTCATCTGGAAAGATTTAATAGTTCCGTACTTGCCTTAAGCAATATTCTTAATGATGGTCCTAAGTTTTTTGAATTTTATCGTATCGCCCCTTTTAGTAAACGTAGCACCGACATCAACGTTATTCTTGATTTGATGATTCACGATATTGATCTGATCAAATATTTGGCTGAGGCGTATATTGCTTCAGTGGTGGCCAATGGCGCGCCAATTCTTTCTAAGAGTATTGATATCGCCAACGCGCGTGTTACCTTTACCAATGGCACGGTTGCCAATATCACGGCAAGTCGCGCGGGCACCAAGGAAGAGCGAAGTGTGCGTATTTTTCAGCGCGATACGTATATTTCAGCTGATCTGAAAGACGGTGTGTGCGCTGTTTTTCGCAAGGTTGGCGTTAATGAACATGATGGTATGCCTAAAATTGAACGCGAAAAACTCAAGTTTCCCAAAGGCGACGCGATTAAAGCGGAGATCATCGCTTTTCTTGATGCCATCAGACATCATAAACCATCACCAGTGAGTGGTGAATCAGGCAGGGCCGCCTTGGAAATTTCCGAATACATTACCAAAACGATAAGAGAAGGCTATGACTATTTCAATGATTGATCTGAAAGCGCAGCATCGTCATCTTCAAGATGAGATCGAGCCCTTGGTATTGGATATACTGAGAAGTGGGCATTATATTCTTGGGCAACAGGTGAAGCAATTTGAAAAAGCGGCGGCACAGTATTTAGGCTGTCAATACACGGTTGGTGTTAATTCTGGTACCGATGCCTTGCATTTAGCGTTACGTGCTTTGAATGTTCAACCAAGTGATGAAGTGATCTTACCCGCTTTTACCTTCGCGGCTACTGTTGAAGTGATTCTCTATTGCGATGCCAAACCGGTATTTATTGATATCGATCCTGATACATTTAATCTTGATTTGAATCAACTTGAATCGCTTATTACCGATAAAACCAAAGTTATTATGCCGGTACATCTCTATGGTAATCCTGTTGATATGCCGCGTTTAATGGCCTTGGCGAAAGCATATCATCTCAAAGTGATTGAAGATGCCGCGCAAGCGTTTGGCGCTAGCTGGCAGGGACAAAAAGCCGGCAGCTTTGGTGACATCGCTTGTTTTAGTTTTTATCCCACTAAAAATCTTTCCTGTTGTGGTGATGGTGGTCTGATTACCACACAATCAAAGGAAATTTATGAGATATTGTTGTCCTTACGCAATCACGGTAGCCATAAGCGTTATTATCACGACAGGCTGGGCTATTGTAGTCGCTTGGATGAATTACAAGCGGCGATTTTGAATGTTAAGCTTAAGCATCTTGATGCTTTTAATCAACAGCGGCACGCGATCGCGCAGCAATATCATCGCTATTTGCAAGATACCGTTACTTTGCCTAGCGAACAGCCGCAGGCAGTACATAGTTATCATCAATATACTATTTTGCATGAGAAACGGGATCTTATTGCCGAGCACTTAAAAAAAACGGATATTGCCTCGGCGATTTACTATCCTATTCCTTTGCATCAACAGAATATGTTCGCGGGCGCTTATAAGCATTTATCATTACCGGTTACTGATAAGGTAAGCCAACAGTGTTTATCGTTACCTATTTTTCCGGAGATGGATGAAGCACAAATAGAGCAGGTGGTGACTCAGGTCAAACAGGCATTGTTATGACTAAAACCAATTTAAGCATCATGATGATTGCCAGTGAGGCGTCAAGTGAACAACGGGGTGCGGAAGTTGCTGTAGAATTATATAAGCAAATGCCTTATCTACACATTTTTGGTGTGGGTGGTCAAGCGATGCGTGATGCCAGTGTTGAAACCGTCATTGATGTGCGCGAACTTTCTATACTCGGTTTTTTTGAAGTGATTCAACATTTACCTAAGATTGTCAAAATTTACCGGCGCGTTAAAACAATTATTCAATTACGAAAACCAGATTTAATTATACTTATTGATGGCTATGGCTTTAATATAAAAATTGCCGCGCTGGCTAAAAAGTTAGGCATCAACGTATTATTTTATATTAGTCCTCAGGTTTGGGCTTCTCGACGATATCGTATTAAAAAGATTGTTAAATATGTTGATCATATCGCGGTGATATTTCCTTTTGAAAAAGAATACTATAGTCATAAAGGCATCGCAGTAGATTATGTCGGGCATCCGCTAACCAAGAAGTTTCAATCGCCGCCAACGGTATTTCAGGCACGGCAGCAACTCGATCTTCCTGCCGATATAAAAATAATCGCGCTTATGCCGGGCAGTCGTCGCAATGAGATTGATTATTTATTACCCATTATGCTTGAAAGTGCCGTTCGATTAAAAGCGCGTGATCAAGAGATTAAATTTATTCTGCCATTAGCTTCGACAATTAGTCGTGAAAAAATTAATCACTTTCTCGAGAGCTATGATGTTGATATCAATGTTATTCCAAATCATTCAATTGATGTTGCCGCGGCGGTAGATATGGCAATTGTCGCCTCGGGTACAGCCACTTTGGAACTGGCATTATTGCGTAAACCAATGATTATTCTAGGTAAGGTGCATCCTCTGACGGCTGTTTTATTACGCCGTCTTATTAAGATTCCTTATGTTGGTTTATGCAATATCATCGCGGGAAAGAAGATTGTTTGTGAGTTTTTACAGCAGGATGCCACTGCCGATAATATTGTTGCCGAAGCGATCCATATCCTGGAAGATCAGGCCTATCGCGATCAGATGATTGAAAATCTTACCACAACCAAAGCAGCGCTTGGCAATGTTGACGCGGCAAACAAGGTTGCCAATATTGCGTTGGATATGATTAAGTAATAAGTAGTTTTCCTGTTTCCTTACCCCTAAGACCAGTCAGTCTTGTGAAGAACTGTAATTTCTGATAGACTGTGAGAGAAATTAATGACAAATAATAGATAGCCATAATAATAACATGATCACCTACGATAAGTTTAATCCTGGTCTGCTCATTCAAGATAACCTTTTAGTAGCTATTTTCGATTTTTCAATGGATACACAACGTAATAAAATTATTATTTATGAAGTTCAGAATATTAATTATTCTCAAGTATCATCAAAAGGACGATTGTCTAATATACCACTGGCAAGAGAAGAATATCAATCTATCTTAAATCGCTTGTTCGGAGAACAAGCTTGTATATACAATCTTAAAGAGGGATATAAAGAAAGTTTTTATGATTATGACATAGGTTGTTT
>JBCCYM010000060.1:0-10927 GCA_039190005.1 Pseudomonadota bacterium | reverse complement strand
GGTTACCCGCGGCTACATTGTCCCCAGAGCTTCACACCACACCGTAGAACTTCACACCACACCGTTACCAGTATCGCATGTCCAGGTAGGAAACTGCTCTCGGAACAGCAGGTTTTACCCAGTCTTTAAACTGTCAAAACTATCAATTAAGCAACTTCGTGTCGCACTATGCAAGGGAACCCTAATAAAGGAAATATTTTGGACTATTTAAGACAGTTTTTAACCAACTTGGTCGGGGCGACTAGATTCGAACTAGCGACCCCTTGCACCCCATGCAAGTGCGCTACCAGGCTGCGCTACGCCCCGATATAGATAAAATTGGCGGCAGTATTATTTTATTTTATTCAGCAATGCTTCTAATTCCTCTCTAAGCGTGGTAATGGCTTGTTTATTTGGTATTGGCATGGGTTCAGTGGATAAGTTAGCTTGTTCTTTTAACGCTTGTCTGGCACCGTTGATGGTATAACCACGATCATAAAGTAAACTTCGAATCAAACGTAACAAATCAACATCTTTAGGTTGATAATAACGGCGATTCCCTCGGCGCTTGGTCGGCTGCACTTGGGAAAATTCTTGCTCCCAATAACGCAGTACATGTGGTTTGACTTGGCATAAGTCACTGGCTTCGCTAATGGTAAAATAACGCTTCTCGGGAATAGGTGGTAAAATCGTTTCAGACATAGGCTTTTATTGTCAATACCTCAACTAAATGTATCCATGGATAATTGTTCTATTGCCGCTCTTAGTTTTGGACTGGGGCCAAATTTGATGACACGTCTAGCGCTTATAACAACGTTCTCTCCCGTTTTAGGATTGCGCCCAGGACGAGGAAGTTTTCCTCTCACGTCAAAATTACCCCAACCAGAGAGTTGTACACGCTCCTGCTCTGCCAAGGTCGCTCGAATTTCATCAAAAAAATCTTCAACCATTTCTTTGGCTTCTGACACACTTAAACCCAGCTGTTCATTCAATGTTTTAGCAATATTATCTTTTGTTAATGTGGACATTATTATATCCTTAGTTCTGCTTGATATTGTCGCTTCAACGCGGCAATAACAGCGGTTAATATCTTTTCAACATCTTCATCTGTAAGAGTGCGTGAAAAGTCTTGTAAAATCAAGCCTAAAGCGATACTTTTTTTCCCAGCTTGCACGCCTTTGCCTTGATAGAGATCAAAAATAACAACATCTTCGAGTAAATCACCTGCCGTGGCTTTTATCGTCGATATCAATTCATCCACCGTCAGGTGTTGATCCACTAGCAACGATAAATCTCGGCGGATACTGGGAAAACGCGAAATCGGTTCAAAAACAGGTTTGTTGGCTGTTGTGATTTCATTCAGTTGTAATTCAAATAAATAGGTCTCCGTCGGCAGTTCCAATTGCGCCGCGGCATAGGGATGAATCGCGCCTAATATGCCCACCGTCCGATTATGACAGCGAATGAGCGCGCAACGCTGTGGGTGCAAGGCTGGATGGTCACTTTTCTCAAAGGTAAACTCCACTGAACGGTGGGTAATAGCTAATAATTGTTGTATATCACCTTTGACATCAAAAAAGTCCACCGATCGGCGATCACTCCCCCATTGTTCCGGATAAACTGGCCCCGTCACTAAACCACCAATGTATTGACGTTCATCACCGATATGAAAGCAACTACCCAACTCAAATAAACGTAAACGAGAGACTTGGCGATTCAAATTATGTAAGGCGGCATTAATCAGCCCCGACCATAAATTGGTTCGCATCACGGCCATTTCATTTGACACAGGATTGGATAAGGCGATCGCTTGGTGTTGTGGGTTTAAAATTGTCTGGATTTTTTCAGCCACAAAACTGTAGGTAATCACTTCTTGATAGCCCAAGGCTTTGAAGAATGAGAGTATGGCGTAATGATCGACTTTGTGCTGATCGACAAGTGGCAGATGGTCACTGGCTGATAATTGTTGCGCTGGAATATGGTTATAACCATACAAGCGCGCGGCTTCTTCAATTAGATCTTCTTCAATTTTGAGATCAAAACGGTAGCTAGGACATTGTACCAGCCAATGCTCATCGCCCTGTTTATCCACTGTTAGATTAAGGCGGGTAAAAATGGTGTGAAGCAACTCAGGTTCTATGGTCGTACCAATAACTTTATTCAATCGTCGCGGACGCAGTTTAATTACCGCCGCTGACGGTAATTGTTTTTCATCAAGCGTCTCATTCACAGGCCCCACCTCACCACCACAGATTTCGACAATGAGCTGTATAGCACGTTTAATAGCTGACTTTTGCAACATTGGGTCAACACCACGCTCGAAACGGTAGGATGAATCCGTTGACACAGTATGACGTCTACTGGTCAGCGCGATATTGACGGGTTCAAAAAATGCGCTCTCAAGAAACGCATCTTGTGTGTTTTCGCTTACCGCGCTATTCAAACCACCCATAATACCCGCCAGAGCAAGCGCTTTCTCATGATCGGCAATAACCAGATCGTCCTCGCTTAAATTTACTACCGTATTATCCAGCAGTTCCAGGGTTTCATCCGGTTTTGCCGAACGTACTTGAATACCACCATGCAAGCAAGATAAATCAAAGGCGTGTAATGGTTGACCTAGCTCAAGCATGACATAATTGGTAATATCAACTATTGGTGTTAAGCTGGCAATACCACTTTTTTCTAAGCGTTGCTGTAACCATCGCGGAGTTGTCCTTGTATTATCAACACCACGAATGACGCAACCGACGTAACGCGCACATTTTTCTGTCGCCAACAGGTCGGCAGTCAGGCGCTCATCGATGCTTTGTAAGGCGTCTATTGGTGGTAAATCATGTAAGGGACTGCCGGTAATTGCGGCCAATTCTCTTGCCATGCCCATTACCGAGGCGCAATCGCCACGGTTTGGTGTCAAGCCTATTTCTAAAATATGGTCATCATCAGCGGGTTCCAACTTTTCAATTTCTAAGCCCGCCATGGTCAACGATTCAGCTAATTCCTGGCTCGTTAAGGACGGGTCAACCCATTCTCGCAACCATTTTTCACTTATTCTCATCGCGATACTACCATCAAAATTGCCGTAAAAAGCGAATGTCATTCTCAAACATCATCCGCAAATCTTTTATGCCATAAAAAAGCATTGCCATACGATCCAAGCCAATACCAAAAGCAAAGCCTGTGTATTGTTCACTATCCACATTGGCATAACGTAATACATTCGGATGCACCATGCCACACCCCAACACTTCCAACCAGCCTGTGCCCTTGCAGACACGGCATTGTGGATCCTCGCCATGACAGATCACACATTCAATATCCATCTCTGCCGATGGTTCGGTGAATGGAAAATAGGATGGGCGAAAGCGGGTAGCAAGATTCTGCTGAAAAAATCGCTGCGCGAATTCAATCAATACGCCTTTCAACTGGGCGAAATTCACCGACTCATCTACCAGCAACCCCTCCACTTGATGAAACATGGGGGTATGGGTGACATCAAAATCATGACGATAGGTGCGCCCCGGCACAATAATACGCAACGGCAAACTGTGTTTTTCTAAGGTTCGCGCCTGCACGGGTGAGGTATGGGTACGCAAAACGCGCCCGTCCTGAAGATAAAAGGTATCCTGCATCTGACGTGCTGGATGATGATCGGGAATATTCAGCGCGTTAAAATTATATTCTTCGGTTTCAATTTCCGGGCCTTCCACCACCGTGAAACCAATGTGTTGGAAAATCGATTCAACACGATGACGAACGGAGGTAATCGGATGCAAAGAACCCATTGCTCGACCACGTCCAGGCAAACTGACATCAATGCTTTCAGCCGCCAGTTTTTGATTTAAGTGTTGTTTTTTTAAATCTTGCTCACGCGCTTTGACCGCCTGTTGCAGTTGTTTTTTGGCGTGATTGATGGCTTGACCAAATTGCGGGCGCTCTGCCGGTAGCATAGTCGACAACTGACTGAGCAAATCAGTCAACTGACTTTTCTTGCCAAGAAACTGCGCTTTTACCCGCAATAAGGCTGGCACATCATTGGCCTGTTGAATGGCACCTTGCGCTTCAGCGACAATTTGGTCAATCGCCCGCATTTTTCATCCCCACTAAAACAGCAGACTAATCACTGAGTGCTGATTTTGCTTGTGCCGCGATTGTCGAAAAAGCCGCTTTATCATGTACCGCGATATCTGCCAGAATCTTACGATCGATTTCGATCTGCGCTTTTTTCAAACCATTGATAAGCGTGCTATACGACAAACCACATTCACGCGCGGCGGCGTTGATGCGCGTAATCCATAAGGCACGGAATACGCGTTTTTTCTGCCGGCGATCACGATAGGCGTATTGACCCGCTTTAATAACCGCCTGTTTAGCGACGCGATAGATACGACTACGCGCGCCATAATAACCTTTGGCTTTTTTTAGCACTTTTTTATGTTTTGCCCGTGCGCTAACGGACCGACCTGCTCTTGGCATTGTCTTTCTCCTCTTACTGTTGGCGGAGAGTGTATTGGACTGACATCCAATACACTAACTTTGCGTCCCGCCGAACATGTTTAACATACTCGGTAGACCGAGCTCATTTTAAAACCAACATACGTGCCACTGACTCATGATCACTATCATGCACCAATAAGTTCCCACGACTTTGTCGTTTCACCTTAGGCGACTGTTTGGTCAAAATATGGCGGCGATTTTGCGCTTTACGCTTAAACGCGCCCGTACCAGTGGCTTTAAACCGTTTTTTAGCACTGCTGTTTGTTTTCTGTTTTGGCATTTTTTCCTCTCAATAAACTATTCTAATGTTTTGTTTTACCTTTTAGCGGACCAAGTACCATAATACCTTGACGCCCTTCAACTTTTGCTTTTTGTTCAACCACACCACAATCTTCTAAATCTTTTTGTAAGCGTTCAAGCAAATACAGACCTAACTCTTGATGCTGCATTTCACGTCCACGAAACCGAACAACCGCTTTCACCTTATTACCAGCTCGCAGGAACCCTTCTAGCTTCCGCAACTTGATATTATAGTCATGCTCTTCCGTTCCTGGGCGAAAATTAACCTGCTTGACCGTAATTTTTTTTGATTTAGTTTTGCTTTTTTTACTTTGCTGAAACAAATGCTTGCCATAATCCATGATACGACAGACTGGCAATTTGGCATTTGGCGATACTTCGACCAGGTCAAGATCAGCTTCTTCCGCCTGTCTTAACGCGTCTTTGACATCGACTTCACCAAGCTGTTTACCTTCACTGTCAATCAAGCGAACACGCGGCGCGGTGATGTCTTGATTCACTCGCGTTTGTTTCTGCTTGCTACTTACGTTAGCTATATTATTTCTCCGCTATGCTATATCTGGCATTCCAATTCCGCAAGCGTTATGACGCTTTAGCACTTGAAACCCATTATTTATTCATTAATATGCTGTTTATTACCCAACTCTTCTTGCAGATGTCGCAAAAAAGATGGCATGGTCATACTACCCAAATTCTCACCCGCCTGCGTCCGAACGGCAATTTGCTGTTCTTGCATTTCGCGATCACCAATAATCACTAAATAAGATACGCGCTCAAGGGCGAATTGACGAATTTTAAAGCCAATTTTCTCATTACGCAAGTCTAATTTGACTCTTATTGCCGATTTTTTTAGCTGATCCGCCACCTGACGGGCGTAATCGGCCTGATGTTCAGAGATATTTAACACCACCACTTGAGTCGGCGCCAACCATAATGGCAGCTTGCCGGCGTAATGTTCAAGCAAAATACCAATAAAGCGCTCAAAAGAGCCGATAATTGCCCGATGCAGCATCACCGGTGTCTTTTTGCCGCCATCTTCAGCAATATATTCGGCTTTTAACCGCGCCGGCAGACAATAATCAAGCTGTAAAGTACCCAGTTGCCATACCCGATTGAGACAGTCTCTGACTGAAAAATCAATTTTAGGGCCATAAAACGCGCCATCCCCTTCTTTAATTGACCAATTCACACCAGCGGTATCCAAAGCGCGCTTTAAATCGCTTTCCGCTTTATCCCACAAGGCATCATCGCCAACACGTTTTTCCGGCCGCGTTGACAGCGCCATCATTAAATCATCAAGACCAAAATCACGATAAACATCTAAAATCAAGCGAATAAACTGCTGCGCCTCGCTTTGTATTTGTGCTTCAGTACAAAAAATATGGGCATCATCCTGAACAAAGTTACGCACCCGCATTAAACCATGCAAGGTCCCGGAAGGTTCATTGCGATGACAATTGCCAAATTCAGCCATGCGCAAAGGTAAATCTCGATAACTTTTTAGCCCTTGCTTGAAAACCTGCACATGGCAGGGACAGCTCATCGGTTTTACGGCAAAAAGCCGTTTTTCTGATTCAGTGATAAACATCTCATCACGATAATTTTGCCAATGGCCTGATTTTTCCCACAATACGCTATCAACCAGCTGTGGGGTTTTAATTTCTTGGTAATCATGCGCTCGCAACTTGCGCCGAATATATTGTTCAATAACTTGATACAGCTGCCAACCTTGATCATGCCAAAAGACCATCCCCGGCGCTTCTTCCTGCAAATGGAACAAGTCCATTTGCTTCGCCAATTTACGGTGGTCACGTTTTTCAGCTTCTTCCAAGCGATGTAAATAGGCGTTCAAATCGTCTTTATTCGCCCATGCCGTGCCATAAATACGCTGTAGCATGTCATTATTTGAATCGCCACGCCAATAGGCGCCAGCCACTTTCATTAATTTAAACGCTTTGAGTTTACCGGTATTCGGCACATGCGGTCCGCGGCACAAATCAACAAAATCACCTTGTTGATATAATGATAAGACTTCGTCTTCAGGTAAGTCTTCGATGATTTCAGCTTTATAAAATTCCGCTTTTTCACGAAAAAAGCTGATTGCTTCATCGCGTTTCATGACAAAGCGTTTGACCTCAAAATTCTGCTTAGCCAATGCCTGCATTTCTTTCTCGATACGCTGTAAATCTTCTTCATTGAAGGCGCGTTCAAAGGCAAAATCATAATAAAAACCATCGTCAATCACCGGACCAATGGTCACCTGCGCTTTGGGAAACAAACGTTTTACCGCCTGCGCTAATAAATGCGCGGTTGAATGACGGATAACTTCCAGACCAGCTTCGTCCTTACCAGTGATAATGCTGAGTTCAGCATCCCGTTCAATCACATAAGATAAATCAACCGGTCGACCATCGACACGCGCGGCAACAGCCGCCCGCGCCAGACCACTGCCTATATCAGCGGCAACATCAGCGACCGATACGGCCTGTTCAAATTTTTTTACACTGCCATCAGGCAATCTGATTGTTAGCATTCACTTCTACCCCTGAATTTTAAACTAACTGTATTTAGCCCCCGTCATTCCCGCGTAGGCGGGAATCCAGGCGAAAAAACTTCACGCGTTGATATATCAACTTCAGCAATCAATATCATAACAACTATTAATTATTCATTCAATAATCCTTAAAACCGTAGTGGTCTCTGAGCCTGTCGAAGAGCGGGCCCTGAGCTCATCGAAGGGCGGGCCCTGAGCTCATCGAAGGGCGGGCCCTGAGCTCGTCGAAGGGTATAACAAGTTTTTCGAAAGCAAGCTTGGGCTTCGACAAGCTCAGCCATCCATGCCTTAAAGCCGTTCAAAGAGTGGCCCCTGAGCCCATCGAAAGGCGGGCCCTAAACCTAGTCGAAGGGTATAGCAAATTTTTCGAAAGCAAGCTTGGGCTTCGACAAGCTCAGCCATCCATATCTTAAAGCTGCTCAAAGAGTGGGCCCTGAGCTTGTCGAAGGGTTAAGGATAATGTGAATGATAACTATTTCCCAGCAAAACCCATTGACAGATATAAAATCTATTTGCGATAATAGCGGTAATGTTAGCTATAATTCATAAAAAATCATTTCAATTAACTAGCGGTTTTACCACTGTTTTTTTCTTCTTTTTTGCCCGTTAGGGCGAGCGTATTTTTATCACAATTCTTTTAATTAACGTATCATCATTTGATTGATCTGTTATCCTATATTATTCTTTGATTATCATAAAACGAGATTAAGCGCATGAATTTAAAACTTATTGGCAGCATATTACTGATTACCGGCACATCTATTGGTGGTGGCTTGCTCGCGTTACCCGCGGCAACCGCATCAACCGGATCTTTATATTCAATTATTCTTATTGTTATCACCTGGCTTATCACTGGATTAGCCGCGCTTTATATTTTAGAAGTTAATCTTTGTCTGCCCAGTGACACGAATTTAGTCTCAATGGCTTATCATACACTGGGGCGATTTGGTGGTATTATCTGCTGGATCAGTTATTTGGTATTGCTGTATTCGCTGATTTCAGTTTACACCTCTGGTGGCACTGATTTGTTAAACTCAATGTCCACATCACTACATTTGACGCCTCATAGTCAACTGAGTTCAATTATCTTTATTGTTGTCCTCGGCGCTATCGTCTGGTGTGGTATTGGTCTGGTGGATAAAACCAACCGCGCATTGATGTCGATTAAAATGCTCAGTTTTTTGATACTGGTTGTACTACTACTCCCTAGAGTGGATATGCAACATTTGAGTTATCATGACGCTTCAAAATTATCCGGCGCGCTAATGCCGATTATTTTTTCATTTGGTTATTCGATTATTGTACCCAGTCTCAGAGCGTATCTGGATAACGACGCCAAAAAAGTCAGGTTGGCAATTATTATCGGCAGCACGATTCCAATGATTTCTTACATCGCCTGGATCTGCGCGGTGCACGGCACGGTTGATCATGAATTATTAGTAGCGAGCAACCACAGCGGTGAAATATTAAGCACACTTAATAAAGGTCTTGGTGAAATTGGTCATACGACAATTTCATTTATCGGGCATCTTTTCACTGGCATTTGCGTGTTCACCTCTTTTCTCGGTGTATCACTTTCCACCTCGGACTTTCTCGCCGATGGCATGCAATTAAAAAAACAAGGGGTTAATAAAATTCCGATTTACGCGGCGACTTTTTTGCCACCATTGATCATTGTCATATTCCGTCCACATATTTATATGACCGCGCTTCGATTTGCGGGGATATTGTGCGTTATTATTCTCATACTGCTTCCGGCGGCAATGGCAATGAGTAATCGTGTGCTAAAAAAGAATCAAGGTTATAAAGCACCGGGTGGAAAAGGATTAGTCCTCACAATTTTGTTGTTATCAATCGTTTTACTCATCTACGCTGTTATCATCACTTTATAGTTATCAAACAAATACGAGAGGCAAAATCATTTGCCTCTCGTTTACCTAACCGTTTAGTATATGAATAAATTAAAAATGGCTATTTGATTTGAGTTTCATAAAAATTTAGTGTATATTCGCTCGCATTTAACACACACATATAAATTTTATTGGAGAAAAAGGACATGCGTTATCTTGTTTTTGTCTTAACCGCGCTATTAGTTATCGTCAATTTTTCTGCTTGCAGCAGTAAACTACCCACTGCCACGTTTAATGTGTCCGCCTCAACGCTCACACTGATTCCAGGCGGAAAACCAGTAACCTTAACCGTCACGTCTGTGGGTAACGCGCCAGCTGGCACCGTTAGTATTATTTGCAATAATAAAACACAGCAGAATAATATTATCATCACCATACCGGAAAGCTCAAGAGCCGCCTGCGCCAATCTTACTGCCGGACAAACCTGCACCTTTGAAATAGCCGCTCCAGCTACCACTACCGCATCAGATATTCCTGTTTACGCCATTGTCAAGGCATCAAATGCTCTACCCACCGCGGGCAAAACGGTGACAATCTTTTTTGAAAACCCAATGGTGACTATCACAGTCCCAACTATTCCCAATACCTCACCACAACAAGGCACTATCCTTAATGCCGGTAATGGCACAGTCCATCTTGGGCAATTATCACTCAGCGATACCACCACACTCGCGCAGCACAAAAAAGTGAAAAACGCCACTTTCTGGAATCTTGTTGATGATCAATGCAGTAACACCACTCTACCACCTAAAGCGGAGTGTAATTACAGCTTACAAAATACCGGCACGTTTAGCATCGCTACTTTATCGGTACCTATTCTCGGCGCCAATGACGTACGCATTAATACACTCAATCGGCTGGTTACACCTTTCATCAGCGCTACAAATGATTTGAAAGTAGACTTTGGCACACCTTACGAATTAAATCCAGGCACCGCAAATGATAAAAGTATCATCACGCTTACTAATAACTCCGCATTTGAGATTCCTGGGAATTTTATATCCGCCGAGTTTGATCAACAAGCTTTTAATGACCCAAGCAATACCAGCATTTCCGGCGACTGCCTCACTAATGGTATAGCTGCTAATGAAGGTACTTGTACAATTGAACTACAAGCACTCGCTGACATGAATATTCGTGGGCTATCTGATAACTTCACAGTTGCCTTCAATGGACAAACTATTGAAAACAAGGTCCAAGCTTATACTTATAGAGACTTAAGAGCCATTCTCTCAACGACAAAGACCGCCATAAATTTTTCTCCCAATCATGTCAAAGAAAGCGGTGATACTACTATCGATGTCACCAATAATGATCACACTACTTCTGTTAATCTGACTAACATCTACCTCACCCAAGGACATAGCGGCCCACTACCAACCAGTGAGTATACTGTCGAATGTCCTGGTTTAACTATCCCTAATCAGTTTGGCTATGCTTGCTCTGATCCTATCCAAGCTCAACAAACAATTCAACTGACTATCTATGGTGGTCTCGATACATCGACACCAACTACTGGCAGCTATACACTCAATATCGATGGCGAACTTAATGATGCTAATAACACTCAAACCAACTCTCTTGCCATTCCTACTGAAGTCTTATATCCCGATTTAGACTTCTCTTTACCAACAATTAATGATCTCAGTTTTCACACGGTAACACTTACCAATAACACCGCTGTCCC
>JBCCYM010000059.1:0-10972 GCA_039190005.1 Pseudomonadota bacterium | reverse complement strand
GTGCCTGATGCTTATAAACTGTATTCTATAACCACATGCTTAGATCTCTATTAATTAGTTTAGAGGTTTTAATAATATCTTCTCGGAAAAATTGTTTCATTTCGGCTATAAATTCAGGTGATAATTCTGATTTTTCTAAAGGTATTTGATTTTTTTTAATGATCTCATTTAGTAAGCCTGTATGTGTTAATTTTAATTTTTTTCTGATATTATAAGTCATGTGACTAAGATGATGCAAAAAGGTGATATACCATTTCATATTAATTTGACTCCTTTTGTTCACGACTTTTATTTCTGGTTCAAATTTTGTTGAAATATTTAAAAATCCACAGATTTTTTTATACTCTTTAAGAGAATCCTTCTTAAAATCATCATATAAAATAATATGTAGATTTTTTTTGTTAACAAGTTGTAACAATTTATTCAAATGTTCGAAATAATTGTAGAGTCTATCATATTGAAAAGCTATAGGTGCTTCACAGTTGAGTGGTAATTTTTTTTGTTCCCACCTTTCTGGCAAGTAATGCCAACATTGTTCTAGTTCTCTAGATAATTCTTGTGACATCCCTTTGAAATTATGTCCATGCATTGATACGGTTGCTTTCACAGGATTACGCAGCATGACAATAAATTTTGCTGTGGGATAATAATCTAGAATTTTCGGTATTCCTTCTTGGGAATATAAAATTAGCGGGCTTCCTTCTCCAATGGCTTTATGGTTTTCATTAGTTCCAAAGAAACAACTCTTCAAATATTTTTCAAAAGTTTTATATTTAGTTGGGGATAAATCCTGGCAAAAGAACATTGGTTCTTTGGGTTTTGAAAAATAAACTTCGGGGTGCTGGTTTAAAAAATTAGCCATGGCTGTAGTGCCGCATTTAGGTGCCCCGATAATAAAAAAATTAGGGCCGCGTAATTTTTTTTTCATAATAGTAATTTTCTTTTAAAAAATAGACTGAAAATAGAAGTATCCACGTTTAATTTTATACGTACAATAAAATATAATATAATATTCCAGAAAATAAAACTCATGGTGACAGCAGTAGCTACACCAGCTGCTGAATAACGTGGTGCTAGTAATATGCCAAGTAATATATTTATGCATAATGCTGCTAGCATGGTGTAAGCGACTATTTTTGCATAACGAGTCATCATCAGTACTGATGCAACACTACCAAAAATAACATTGATTATTTGTCCAATGATCAGAAGTAAAAATACTGGATAGCTTGCTGTATAGTCCTTGCCGTATAAAATAAAAGCCCATTTCCCAATAATACATAAAATAACCAAGATGGGAATAGTGAGATAAAAAATGATTTTAACACAATGAGTCAGTTCTGCCTGTAATTTTTCTCGTTCATGGTTAACATAAATATCAGCAATATGAGCCATGATATTTGAATTGATTGCTACTAAAACAAAGCTGATGATAGAGCTCCACTGTAAAGCTACGCCATATATGGCAATTTGATGATTATTAGAAAAGAATTTAAGTAAAACTAAATCAACTCGACTATTGATAATATTGACACTGCTTAACATAAGAAAAGCAAAGATAGAGCCAATGGGTTTTGCCATTTTAAATGAAGAAATTTGCTGAGGCTTGTAGACATATAGCACAACAATAATACTAGCAATGGTAACGGCAAAGATTGGCAAGTTTTCGTGCCAGGAAAACAAGTAACATAAAACCAAAAATAATACCCATAACAGTTGTTGTGCGAGTCGCATCCAATTGGCTTGCATAATATGTTTACAGCCAATTAGCATGTTATTATGGAATTGAAATAAAACGTAGGGTATCACGAATAAAAAAGCCCAAAATGCCGGTGTGAATGTGCTGTTGCGATAGTAATTTAAAATACCAAAGCCGATGGCAACAAGTAAACATAGAGCAAATCCTCGTACCACAAACCAATTTCTAGTAGATAGCGCATATTGTGCTTTGTTGTCCCCCTGGAATTGTCCAATGGTTTTAGGTAACAATCCGCTAGTGCCTAAAGCCAAAAATCCACCAGCGAGTTGAGCCATGCCGTAACCGAAGACAAACATACCCATTTTGTTAGTGCTCAGTAATCTTGCTAGTAGGAAAAAAGCAATAAGTCCACATAACGATGAAAATCCTCTTATTATCAGGGTGAATAATGTATTGCGAGCAATATCATCAACTAGAAATTGCTTTAATTTATAGGCAATTAGCACCTTATAGATACCCAAGTTTTTCCAGTTTTAATAGTATTTGCTGTACACTTTCGAGTACTGAGGTGTTGCCAGTATCGATAACAAGCTCTGGATTTGTTGGTGTTTCATAGGGATCATCTATGCCAGTAAATCCTTTGATTTGTCCCGCGCGTGCTTGGGCGTATAGGCCTTTTCTGTCGCGAGATTCGCATATTTCTAGTGAGGTTGCCACATGTACTTCAATGAAACCACCATGTGCCGAAATTTCTTGACGCACTTGTTGCCTTACTGATTCATAAGGCGCAATAGGCGCACAGATAGCAATACCGCCGTTTTTGGTAATTTCACTGGCAACAAAGCCAATGCGTAAGATATTTAAATCACGGTGTGCTTTGCTAAAGGTTAATTCACTGGAAAGTTTTTTTCGTACAATATCACCATCGAGCAAGGTGACTGGACGTTTGCCACTTTCCATAAATTTAACCAGCAGAGCATTGGCGAGGGTTGATTTGCCGGCACCAGATAATCCGGTAAAAAATACAGTAAAACCTTGCCTTTGTTTCGGCGGATGGGTTTTTCTTAATTCAGCAATGACATCAGGATACGAGAACCATGCCGGAATATCTAGCCCTTTTTGTAAACGGCGGCGGAATTCAGTGCCAGATATTTTTAATATTTTCTGTCCTGATTCTACTTCATTGACTGGCACATATTCAGCTCGATCTTCCAGATAAACCATTTCCTGAAACGGTACCATTTCAATTTCAATCTCATCCTGATATTTTTTAACTAATTCTTGCGCGGCATACGGATGATAAAAATCTTCCCCATTATCATCTTTGCCTGGTCCAGCATGGTCTCTGCCAACTATAAAATGGGTGCAGCCATAATTTTTACGGATAATGGCATGCCATAAGGCTTCACGCGGTCCGCCCATACGCATTGCCAATGGTAGTAAGCTGAGGGCTGTGGTTTGTTCAGGGTAGTTGGGTAGGATTTTCTCATAGCAACGAACACGGGTATAATGATCAACATCACCAGGTTTGGTCATGCCGACTACCGGTTGAATCAATAGATTCGCTTCCTTGAGTTTGGCGGCGCGAAAAGTTAACTCTTGATGTGCGCGGTGCATGGGATTGCGTGTTTGGAAACCAACAATGCGTTGCCAACCTTGCTTGATGAAGAAATCTCTTAATTCATGTGGTGTGCGGCGCAGATGGGTAAAATCATAATGATGCGGTGTATTCAATCCGGTTAATTTGCCGCCAATATATATTTTGCCAGCCGTATTGAATAAATAGTTAACGGCTGGATGTGCCTGGCTTTGCGTGGCAAACACCTGCTGGGCTTCTACAGCTTTATCCGGCTGCCAAATATCGGAAATGTTGAGTATTGCCAGGGGGACTTGTTCAAAATCACGTAAGACGATTTTATCGCCAACTTTTAATGCATCGGCGAATGCTTCGTTAACATCAAGTGTAATTGGCATCGGCCATACCACATTTTTTTCAGCTAAGCGAAGATGATGGAGTACACTGTTGTAATCAGCCTCGGTCATAAAGCCTTCCAGCGGTGAAAAACCACCATTGAGTAGCAGTTCAACATCACATAATTGTCGTTGGGTGAGAGACCAGGATGGTAAGTTCACAATTTCGGCTTTCATCGCCGTCGCTTTTTCTGGCGGTAACATTAAGTTTATTAACTTACCGCCATGTGCTGTAATTAGTTCATGCATTGTTATTTATCAATTTTTGTAGGATTTAGTCATTACTTTGAAAGGTAAAATTATAATAACAAGACAGATTTTATCAAGAGAATTGTGTGAATATTTAGCTTAATTTGCCTGGTGTACAATGAGGTAGCGCTTAAAAAATAGTTGGTGGCGCATGATGAATATGCTAGCATAGCAAATAGAGATATAAATTAAGGAGATAAAGATGAAAACAATTTTTCTAAAGGTATTGACAGTTTTACTGGTATTAATTGGGTTTTCTGGTGCGAACCTATTCGCTGCTAATAATGGTGAGACACCAATAAAATCGGCGAATACTGCCGTGCAGAGCATGGCTGAGCATAAACTCAAGTGGTTATTGGTCCTTCACGCCAGTCAAGGTAAACTTGAGCAGGAAAAGGATGGTTTGTATTTGAAACTCAGTCATGTTTCTAAGAATATGGTGGCTTTTACTGATCGGCCAAACCGCCGGTACCGAGCTGTTAAAACGGTAGGTATTATCAATAACTGGGATAAGATTTTTACCCAAACCAGTGGCGGTGAACCAAACGCGATTGTCACCCATGCTGAATTTGCGACAATGTCAGAGGATATCATGCCTGAAGGGCTGATATTGAGCGCTCCTAAGATGGTTGATGAAGAAACTGTGACCTTTAAGGTCGCTTCATTGGATCGGCAAAAGCAAACTTTTGTACCTGGCAATACCTACATCGATGTCAATGTATTTTTGGATGATGCTAATCTTGATGGCATTAAAAAGAGTTCATGGTAAAGTAGAAATTTTAGAAAATCACCATCAATTATTGTAATTCCCTGATAATAAATTGACATTTTGTTAGTAAGCTAATACTATTACACAATTTTCTGGCATTGTGATGATTGATCGCGTTTTGAACATTATTGTAGATTTAGATGGTACCCTGATTTACAGCGATACTCTGTATGAGTCTTTTTTGCTATTGATAAAGCACAATCCAGCCTTTATTTTTCTAAGCCTATTCTGGTTATTAAAAGGTAAAGCCTTTTTTAAAGCCCAGATCAGCAAACGCATTAATCTAAATCCAGTTGCGTTACCTTATAATACTCAACTTATTGCTAAGCTGAAAGAATTTAGACGACTAGGCGCTCATCTTTATTTGGTAACCGCGGCCAACGAAAAAATAGCACACGCTATTGCCCAACACCTTGATTTATTTGATGAAGTAATTGCTAGCACTGAAACCACTAATATGAACAGTAAGAATAAAGCCGTTATTTGCAATCAGCGTTTTGGTGAAAAACAATATCTTTATGCCGGAAATCACTCAACTGATTTAAACGTTTGGCAACATGCTGCTGAGGCGATTATTGTGTCTAGTAATAACCAATTGATTAACAAAGCTAAAAAAATCACATCCATTCGTGCTGTCATTGCGCCACCACAACCCACGTTGAAAACTTATCTTAAACAATTAAGAGTTCATCAATATGTTAAGAATGGCTTATTGTTTATTCCTTTATTGTTGTCTATTCCGGTCAATAATTATCTAAAGGCAGGTTTGTTTACCAATATTTTAGCATTTATTTGTTTCTCAAGTTTAGCTTCGGCAACTTATATTATTAATGATCTCATGGATTTAACTGCTGATCGGCTTCATTCGAGTAAATGTACCAGACCATTGGCATCAGCTTATATTTCAATTCCCCAAGCAATAGTGTTAACGATAATTTTGTTTGTCATAAGTATTGTGATTACATTATTTTTACCTGTTAGATTTTCATTAACGCTGTTCGTTTATTTAATTATCACCCTGGGTTATTCTTTTTACTTTAAAAGAAAAACCTTGCTCGACGTATTTGTGCTTGCCGGTTTATATATGACAAGAATATTCGCCGGGATGATGTTAATCGCCAATGGTTTTTCGCAATGGTTATTAATGTTTTCTCTATTCTTCTTTGCTAGCCTTGCCTTTATTAAACGTTACGTTGAGCTTGCGAAACAAAAACAAAAAGGGAGCCTTACCGCGCACGGACGAGGTTATCATATCAATCATTTGGATTTGATCAGAACTTATGGTATTGCTAGTGCCTATGTCTCGGGACTTATTTTTGCTTTATATATTAGTTCTGATAAAGTAAAAGCTTTTTATTCACAACCTAATTTTTTATACGCTATGATCGTTTTAATTATTTACTGGTTGTCCCGCGTTTGGTTGAAAGCGGAAGATGGTAAAGTACATGACGATCCCATTGTTTTTGCCATCAAAGACAAAGTGACTTGGATGATGGTTGCCTTTTTCATCATTATTTATACGTTAGCAAGTTTGCCAAAAGGTATTATATAATGACAACAAACAAACAAAAAATTATTATTACCGGCGCGGCGGGATTATTAGGGCAAAATCTTATTGTCTTATTAAAAGAAAAAGGCTATGCGAATCTGGTTGCCATTGATAAACATCAAAAAAATCTCAAAATATTAGAAAAAATACACCCAGAAATTCATACGCAACATGCCGATTTATCACAGAAAGGCGATTGGAATAAATTATTTCATGACGCGACTAGTGTACTGATGTTACACGCTAAAATCACTGGACTTAACAGTGATGAGTTTATAAAAGATAATATTACCGCCACTGAAAATGTTATTTCCGCGATGAACGAATATGATGTACCTTATCTGATACATATCAGTTCTTCGGTGGTTAATTCTAAAGCCAAAGATGATTATACCAATACTAAAATCGCTCAGGAAAAAATTGTCAGCCAGAGCAAGATCAATCATTGTATTTTACGTCCCACGCTGATGTTTGGTTGGTTTGATCCCAAACATTTAGGTTGGCTATCTCGACTTATGGAAAAATTACCAGTATTTCCCATTCCGGGCAATGGCAAATATTTGCGACAACCTTTGTATTGCCGTGATTTTTGCCGAATTATTGTTGCTGTGTTGGAAAAAGAAATATCCGGTAAAACATACGATATTGTGGGTATGGAAGAAATTTATTACATTGACATGATTAAAGAAATTAAAAAAGCGAAAGGTTTAAGAACAATTATACTCCCCATTCCTTACCGTTTATTCAGATGGCTACTAAAAATAGCTGGATTTATGATAAAAAAACCACCTTTTACTGTCGATCAACTTGAAGCGCTTACTGCCGGTGATTACTTTAAAGGTGTTGATATATCCCAGACCTTTGGTGTTAAGCCAACACCATTGTCTCAGGCATTTAAAGAAACATTTTCGCGTGATAACCCGTATATTAATATTATTTTAGAGAGAACTTCTTGATGACTCATTCCAAAAAAATCGCAGTGATAGGTGCTGGTCCAATGGGTTTAATGGCGGCTTATGAGCTATTAAAGAAAGGGCATCAAATCACAATTGTTGAGGCGGATGATCGTATCGGTGGTATGTCCGCTTCATTTGATTTTTCTGGGACAAAAATAGAACGTTATTATCATTTTATTTGTGCTACTGATTATCCATTATTTGAATTGCTAAAAGAATTTGACTTATACGAAAAACTGAAATGGAAAGATACTTATATGGGCTATTTTTATGAAGGAAAGCTTTATCCATGGGGTAGTCCGCTTAGTTTGCTCAAATTTCCCAAATTGTCTTTTTTGCAAAAACTACGTTACGGTTTATTTGCTTTTTATGCTACCAAAATAAAAGACTGGCGAGAATATGATAAAATATACAGCAAAGATTGGGTAACAAAATGGATTGGAAAAAAGGCCTATGATGTTTTGTGGGAAAGTTTATTCAAATATAAATTCTATGAATATAAAGATTCATTATCCGCGGCTTGGTTAGGTACCCGCATAAAACGAGTGGGATTATCTCGACGAAACATTTTTCAGGAATCCTTAGGTTATTTACAAGGTGGGTCAGATGTCTTACTGGAAAAAATGGTAGATAAAATAACGGAAATGGGTGGTGAAATAATACTTCAGAGCAAAGTTCAAGCTGTCAACAGCACTGATAATTGTGTTGATGGTATTACTTTTAACAATACTTTTCATAAGTTTGATGCTGTGATCTCAACGGTACCTTTGCCCTACGTTTCCAAATTGGTCCCCGGTTTGTCAGATGAAACTAGAGATCAAATTGATGCGATTAAAAACGTAGGTGTTGCCTGCGCGATTTATAAGCTTAAAATATCTCTGACCAAAAATTTCTGGACTAATGTTAGTGACGCGACAATGGAAATTCCAGGGGTGATTGAGTATTCAAACCTCAATAATAATGGTAATGTCATACTCTATGTGCCTTATTATATGCCCAAAACCCATTCAAAATGGGGATGGCGTAATGATCAATTTATCGGTGAGATTAATACTTATTTGAAGAAGATAAATCCACAGTTTAACAATGACTGGATTATTGACGCGCATGTTTCAAGATATGAATTTGCGCAAACTGTGTGTACACCTAATTTTTATCAACAATTACCGCCGATGAAATCAGAAATAAAAAATTTTTTTATGGCAGATACTGCTTATTATTATCCAGAAGATCGGAGCATTTCTGAAAGTATCCAGGTCGGTAAAAAATTGGCAGAGTGTTTAAATGATTAAAACAATTAGACGACATTTTTTTCAAAAACAATTTATGGGATTTCTGCTGGTCTGTGGTTTCGCGGCTATTGTCAATTTCGGTTCCAGAATAATATTGGGAGTATGGATGAGCTATGCTACTTCAATTATTATTGCTTATATTCTGGGAATTATTACCGCTTATTTTTTATGTCGTTTATTTGTTTTTAAACAGAGTAGAAACACGCCTTACAAACAGATATTTTATTTCATCTTAGTGAATATTTTTGCCATATTACAAACCCTTCTTGTCAGTGTAATACTAGCCTATTGGATTTTCGCGTATTTTATAAAAAACCAATTTTTACGTGAAGAAATCGCTCATTTTATTGGTATTTGTGTGCCAGCGTTTACCAGCTATATTGGTCACAAATATTTATCATTTAAGTAATAACCATTATGTTTGCGGTAAAAAATGAGTATGAAGTATCAAGTTGGGGAAATATTCCACCAGCTCAGCCCGCGCATGTAGAATTTCCCTTTTGGCAACAGGACATCGATTATGAACTATTTAAAAATAGCAAAGTGCTGGCTTATGGAATGGGTCGTAGCTACGGCGATGTTTGCCTGAATAATGATGAGACAATTCTTGTCATGCAATCGCTGAATCGATTTATTCACTTTGATGAACAGAAAGGAATATTAACGGTTGAAGCTGGTGTAAGCTTGGCTGAAATTCTCCACTATTTTGTGCCGCGAGGTTGGATGCTGCCTGTCTTGCCCGGTACTAAATTTGTATCCATTGGTGGCGCCATTGCTAATGATATTCATGGTAAAAACCATCACATGGTTGGTAGTTTTGGTTGCCATGTTTTAAAGTTTGGTTTGCTACGTTCTGATCAAGCACAAGTAATAGAATGTTCTCGACAATCAAACAGCAATTATTTTCACGCGACTGTAGGTGGTATTGGTTTAACTGGTATTATTCTCTGGGCAAGTATTCAATTGGTAAAAATAGAAACGCCTTTTTTAATTCAGGATACCATCCCATTTTACAATTTAGGAGAATTTTTTGCCTTATCACAAACTGCCAGCGCGAGCCATCAATATCATGTTGCCTGGATAGATTGTCAAAGCAATAAAAGTCTTGGTCGTGGTTTATTTTCCCAGGCAAACTGGGCAACGTCGGCGCAAGCAGCGAACCAGAGTATTCCCCGTTATAGGAAAAAAACCATCCCTTGTTTCCTGCCGAATTTTGTCTTGAACAAATTCAGCATGAAATTGTTTAACACAGCATATTTTTACAATGGTAAAAGAAAAAATAAAACTCAAATCAGCTATTATGATGCTTTTTTCTTTCCTCTTGACAGCATTTATCATTGGAACAGAATTTACGGCAAACGTGGCTTTTATCAGTACCAATGCCTTGTACCCATGCAAGATGGAGAAACAGTAATACATAAACTATTATCATATATTGTGAAATCGGGGCAGGGCTCGTTTTTGTCAGTATTAAAAACATTTGGTCATATAAAATCGCCAGGTATGCTGTCTTTTCCCAGCGAGGGCATCACCCTGGCATTAGATTTTCCTAATCAAGGCAAAAAAACCTTGAAACTACTCGAATCACTCGATAATGTTGTCAAGCAAGCCGGTGGTAAGGTATATTTAGCTAAAGATGCTCGATTAAGTAATACGACATTTAAACACTACTATCCACAATGGCAAGTATTTAGAGCGTTAATTGACCCTAAATGCGATTCAACATTATGGCAACGGGTAACAAAAGCGTAAATTTATGGCAAAGAAAATTTTAGTATTAGGTGCTACTTCGACTATCGCGGTAGAAACCTGCAAAATTTGGACTCAACAAGGGCATGAACTCTGTTTGATTGCCAGAAACGAAAATAAACTCAATGCTGTCGCTCAAGATCTTAGAGTGAGACACAATGCTAAGCTATCAACTTATAATGCTGATCTAAGTGATATTAGCCAGCAGCAGGCAGTATTAAACTTTGCTATTAATAATTTAGAACATATTGATATCGTTTTAATTGCTTATGGTAGTTTGCCTCAACAAGAAGCATGTGAAACTGATATCGATAAAACTATTGACGAGATAAATAACAATGGCTTAAGCGTGATTGCTTGGTTAACTATTCTGGCTAACTTTCTAGAACAACAACAATCTGGTATAATAGGCGTTATTACCTCAGTTGCTGGTGATCGTGGGCGAGCGAGTAATTATGTCTATGGTTGTGCCAAAGGAATGGTTTCGATTTTTCTCAGCGGACTTAGAGCAAGGTTGTTTCAATCTGGGGTAAATGTACTTGACATTCGCCCTGGATTTGTTGATACGGCAATGACTAAAGATTTTAAGAAAGGACTATTATGGGCAAAGCCTGAAAAAGTTGCTATGGGAATTGTTAAAGCATTTGATAAAAACAAGACTGTTGTTTATCTTCCTTGGTTTTGGCAAGCCATTATGGGAATTATAAAAATAATTCCGGGTTTTATTTTTAAAAAAAT